>NZ_JBHJTL010000006.1:0-112147 GCF_042264065.1 Streptomyces sp. NPDC056222
CTTCCGAGTCCGGGGCCGCCCCTGTCACGCGATCGAACGCTTACGCGTCCTTCGAGAGGTTCGGGCCCGCTCCGCCCGTCGCCTGCTCGATCGGCGGGACGTCCGGCAGGGCCGACTTCTCCTCGCCGCGGAAGGTGAACTTCTTCTCCTCACCCTCGCCCTCGGTGTCCACGACCACGATGTGACCGGGGCGCAGCTCGCCGAAGAGGATCTTCTCGGAGAGCGAGTCCTCGACCTCGCGCTGGATCGTCCGGCGCAGCGGCCGGGCGCCCATGACCGGGTCGTAACCCTTCTTGGCGAGCAGCTCCTTCGCGGACTGGGAGAGCTCGATGCCCATGTCCCGGTCCTTCAGGCGCTCGTCCACCCGGCTGATCATCAGGTCGACGATCTGCAGGATGTCGGCCTCGGTGAGCTGCGGGAAGACGATGATGTCGTCCACACGGTTCAGGAACTCCGGGCGGAAGTGCTGCTTCAGCTCGTCGCTGACCTTCGCCTTCATCCGCTCGTAGTTGGACTTCGTGTCGCCCTGGGCCGCGAAGCCCAGGTTGAAGCCCTTCGAGATGTCCCGGGTCCCGAGGTTGGTCGTCATGATGATGACCGTGTTCTTGAAGTCCACGACCCGGCCCTGGGAGTCGGTCAGTCGACCGTCCTCCAGGATCTGGAGAAGGGAATTGAAGATATCGGGGTGGGCCTTCTCGACCTCGTCGAAGAGGACGACGGAGAACGGCTTACGGCGCACCTTCTCGGTGAGCTGGCCGCCCTCTTCGTAGCCCACGTATCCGGGGGGAGAACCGAAGAGACGCGAAACCGTGTGCTTCTCGCTGAACTCCGACATGTCGAGGGAGATCATCGCGTCCTCGTCGCCGAAGAGGAATTCGGCGAGAGCCTTGGACAGCTCGGTCTTACCGACACCGGACGGGCCGGCGAAGATGAACGAGCCACCGGGACGCTTCGGGTCCTTCAGACCGGCTCGCGTACGACGGATCGCCCGCGAGAGGCCGATGACGGCGTCCTTCTGACCGATGACGCGCTTGTGGAGCTCGTCCTCCATGCGGAGCAGACGCGAGGACTCCTCCTCGGTCAGCTTGAAGACCGGGATGCCGGTGGCGGTCGCGAGGACCTCGGCGATCAGCTCGCCGTCGACCTCGGCGACGACGTCCATGTCGCCGGCCTTCCACTCCTTCTCCCGCTTGGTCTTCGCCGCCAGCAGCTGCTTCTCCTTGTCACGGAGAGACGCCGCCTTCTCGAAGTCCTGGGAGTCGATCGCGGACTCCTTGTCGCGGCGGACGCCGGCGATCTTCTCGTCGAACTCGCGGAGGTCCGGCGGCGCGGTCATCCGGCGGATACGCATCCGGGAGCCGGCCTCGTCGATCAGGTCGATCGCCTTGTCCGGCAGGAAGCGGTCCGAGATGTACCGGTCGGCCAGGGTCGCGGCCTGGACGAGGGCCTCGTCCGTGATGGAGACCCGGTGGTGGGCCTCGTACCGGTCGCGCAGACCCTTGAGGATCTCGATCGTGTGCGGCAGCGACGGCTCCGCGACCTGGATGGGCTGGAAGCGGCGCTCGAGGGCCGCGTCCTTCTCCAGGTACTTGCGGTACTCGTCCAGCGTGGTCGCACCGATGGTCTGGAGCTCACCACGGGCCAGCATCGGCTTGAGGATGCTGGCGGCGTCGATCGCGCCCTCGGCGGCACCCGCACCCACCAGGGTGTGGAGCTCGTCGATGAACAGGATGATGTCGCCGCGGGTGCGGATCTCCTTGAGGACCTTCTTCAGGCGCTCCTCGAAGTCACCGCGGTAGCGGGAGCCGGCGACCAGCGCGCCGAGGTCCAGGGTGTAGAGGTGCTTGTCCTTGAGGGTCTCGGGCACCTCGCCCTTGACGATGGCCTGCGCCAGGCCCTCGACGACGGCGGTCTTGCCGACGCCGGGCTCGCCGATGAGGACCGGGTTGTTCTTCGTACGGCGGGACAGCACCTGCATGACCCGCTCGATCTCCTTCTCGCGCCCGATGACCGGGTCGAGCTTGGATTCGCGGGCCGCCTGGGTGAGGTTGCGGCCGAACTGGTCGAGGACCAGGGACGTCGAGGGGGTGCCCTCGGCAGGACCGCCGGCCGTGGCGGCTTCCTTGCCCTGGTAGCCGGAGAGCAGCTGGATGACCTGCTGCCGCACCCGGTTGAGATCGGCGCCCAGCTTCACGAGGACCTGGGCGGCGACACCCTCACCCTCGCGGATCAGGCCGAGCAGGATGTGCTCGGTGCCGATGTAGTTGTGGCCGAGCTGGAGGGCCTCGCGGAGCGACAGCTCCAGGACCTTCTTGGCACGCGGGGTGAAGGGGATGTGGCCGGACGGGGCCTGCTGCCCCTGCCCGATGATCTCCTCAACCTGCTGGCGGACCGCCTCGAGCGAAATCCCGAGGCTCTCCAGGGCCTTAGCGGCGACACCCTCACCCTCGTGGATAAGGCCCAGGAGGATGTGCTCGGTGCCGATGTAGTTGTGGTTGAGCATCCGGGCTTCTTCCTGAGCCAGGACGACAACCCGCCGCGCGCGGTCGGTGAACCTCTCGAACATCGTTAATCGCTCCTCAGAGCGGTCAGTCAGTTAGGGGTCGATCCCCTCCCTGTCCTTCCGCAGCTTAGTCCCGCAAGCGGGGACCGCTCATTCCAACTGCCGACATCCGTCCGGATCACCCCCTCTCAAGCGGGGAGACCTGCTGCCGAACAGCCGACAAATGCTCCAACCCGATGGTGCGAGACGATGTTCCCGCAGGCCAAGCAGTTACCCCCGCCATCTGTACGCCGATGGCGAACGTGAGACGCCAAAGCCCGCAAGTCGTCCCTCCTCACTAGGAATGTCTTACCCGTAAGCACTGACACTCCATGCAGCACACCCCCGTTCCCTCCGCTACGGGCGAACATCCTTGCGCTCTCGAATGCACCCGTACGCCCCCATCATGGACACTCTGCGCACTGGATCAAGGACGCTGAGTCATCACGGGCGTAACCAACCGGCGCTCGCGGGAGTTCCCCGGACATGGCCCTCACCGTCCCGCTGCCCCGCTCGCCGATCGACGGCGGCCTGGTGCGGTGGTACGAACGCGAACTCGGCTGGGCGGCCGTGGAAGGCCCGCCGGTGCAGCTGGTCACAGGGGTGCGCTTCGACGTCCTGGAGCTGCCCGTCGCGGCCGGCCGGGCGGTGCTGCGCAGGATGGGCCCCGCGACCGGACCGGTGGCCCTCATGGGGCGCAGAATGCGGCTGCTGACGGCCGCGGGGAGCGCGGAGGAGCTGCCGGGGCTGCTCGACTGGCTCGAATGGGGCGGGATCTCACTGGATCTCGTCGCCCTGGGCGCGGGCGGCCGGATGACCGCTCCCATTCCCCCAGGACGGAGCGGTTCCGGCGCGCCGGGCGCCGCGGTGTGGCTGCGGGCTCCCGAGCCCGGCCGGGCCGGGGACGGCTCGCTGCCCGCGCTGCGGGCCGCCACGCGGGGCGATGCGGGCGCCCCCTGTCTCGCACGGCTCGTGGCCACCGCGGCCGCGGAGTGCCATCGGGTGCGGCTGCTGAGTGCGCGCCCTCACGGATCGGCGCCTCAGCAGCTGACGCCTCAGCGGTTCGCGTCCTCGTAGGCCGCCTTGATCTCCGCGGGGACACGGCCGCGGTCGTTCACGCTGTATCCGTTCTCCTTGGCCCACGCGCGGATCTTCGCGGTGTCCGGGCTGCCACCGGCGGCGACGCGACCCTTGCCACGCGTACCGGCGCTGCGGCCACCGGTGCGACGGCCGCTCTTGGTGTACGGCTCGAGCAGGCCGCGGAGCTTGTCCGCGTTGGCGGTGGTGAGGTCGATCTCGTAGGTCTTGCCGTCCAGCGCGAACGTCACGGTCTCGTCCGCCTCGACACCGTCGAGGTCATCGACAAGAAGGACCTGAACCTTCTGTGCCACCGGATTTCCTTTCATCGAAAATGCAGTACGCGGAAAGGAAACCGCTTTTCCCGGAAAAACACAAACCCCTGGCAGAGGTTCAGAAGCCCGGCAACGCGGGAAACGTGCGCGATTCGGACATAGGGCTCCCGTGCGCTCGGCACGATCACAGATGCAGAAGCATCCGACTGTTGCCCAAGGTGTTCGGCTTCACTCGTTCGAGACCGAGGAACTCGGCGACGCCCTCGTCATAGGAACGCAGGAGCTCGCTGTAGACATCTCCGTCGACCGGAGTCTCACCGATCTCGACGAAGCCGTGCTTCGCGAAGAAGTCGACTTCGAAGGTCAGGCAGAATACCCGGCGCACACCGAGCCATCGGGCGGTGTGCAGCAACTTGTCGAGCACGTGATGTCCGACGCCCGCGCCCTTGAACTCCGGATCGACCGCGAGAGTACGTACTTCCGCGAGGTCTTCCCACATCACGTGGAGTGCGCCGCAGCCGACCACCTCGGCGTCCTCGTCGCGTTCGGCCACCCAGAACTCCTGGATGTCCTCGTAAAGCGTCACCGTCGCTTTGTCGAGCAGGATGCCGCGGCCGACGTACGGGTCGACAAGGCGGCGGACCGCGGCGACATCACTGGTGCGGGCACGGCGAACGGTGACGGCTTTTGAAGCGGTGGAGGACGACGACATGGGGGGACGTTATCGCCCCTCGTCGGCCGTACCGCCGTCGCCCTCGCCGGTGGTCCGCTCCCCGGCACTCTCCGCCGGTGGGGCGGGGGCCTCGGGGACGTTGTGCCCGACGATGCGGATCGCGTCGCTGAGGGCCTCCCGCTGCTCGCTCGACATCATGCCGAAGAACGCGACGAGCGCGGAGGCGGGGTTGTCGCTCTGGGACCAGGCTTCGTTCATCAGTGCGGCCGAGTAGGCAGCGCGGGTGGAGACCGCGGTATATCGATAGGCACGGCCGTCGACTTCCCTGCGCACCCAGCCCTTCTGATGGAGATTGTCCATTACCGTCATGACGGTGGTGTAGGCGATGGACCGTTCCTGCTGGAGATCCTCCAGGACTTCCCGGACGGTCACCGGGCGGTTCCATTGCCAGACGCGTGTCATGACGGCGTCTTCGAGCTCTCCCAATTGGCGGGGCACAACTGCCACCTTAGTCAAGCGAACCGGGAATGGCTGGTTATTGGCGGAGGAAACGCAACAAAAAGGACGTACGACAGGAAAACTGTCGTACGTCCTCGATGCGGGTGGGACTAGGAGGCGCTGCTGCCGTCCGCCTGACGGGCGGCCTCGGCGCGGGCGTAGGCGGCGTCCACGGCCGCGTCCTCCTTGGCCTTGTTGGGACCGCCCTGGCTCTTCACGATCGTGACGACGAGGCAGATGAAGAACGTGGCCATCACGATGGGGGGCAGGAGCGCGGATACGTAGTCCATGCCGACCAGGGTAGCTATCCGGCGACGCGTTCCTCGGGCGGGGGCGGGGGTACGGGGCGTCGGCGCGGCGGGAACACCTCGGAGGGCTTGGGGGCCGGGCGCTTGATCGGGGCGGGCGGCTTCGGGGTGGACGGCTTGGGCTCGTCTGCGGCGCGACCGCCGGGGAGGGCGAGCAGTCGGGTGCGGGGCGCGGTGGCCACGGCCTGGGAGACGCGGGCGAGGCGGGCGCGCACGGAACGTTCGGCGAGGACCTGGCAGCGCTCCAGGAGGCCGGCGGCCCGGGGATGGGACCGGAGGGTGCGCAGGGCGGAGAGGTCGTCGGCGGCGGGGTCGTAGCCGGCGGCGAGGGCGTCCTGGAGGAGCTCCAGATAGCCCGGGAGCGAGCCGGGCAGGGCCTCGCGGTAGCGGGTCAGGTCGGCGAGGAGGAAGGCGCGCAGCCGGCCGGCCTCGCGGACGGCGTCGTCCACGGATTCGGCGAGGCGCAGGCAGTCCTGGACGTCCTCGTCCTGAAGGGGGGCAGGGTTGAGGGCGGTGGCAAGGGCGCGTCGGAGCACACGCAGCTCGTCCGCGCTGAACGCCATGCCGCCGCGGGATCCGTATGGCGTGGGCATGCGGTGACGATACGCGCTAATCGGACAAATTTCGTTTACCGATCATCCCCCGGCGCGTTGCCCTTGGGCGGGCGGCGGACCGGGGCGGGGGGCGGCGGGGGGCCGTCGCACGAGTGCGGGCCGGTGGGCGGGGCGGCGCGGGTCCGTCTCGCGGGTGCGGGACGGTGGGCGGGGCAGCGGGGGCCGTCGCACGGGTGCGGGCCGGTGGGTGGGGCGGCGCGTTGCCGTTGGGCGGGCGGCGGACCGGGGCGGGGCAGCGAGGGTCGTCGCACGGGTGCGGGCCGGTGGGTGGGGCGGCTGGCCCTTGGGCGGTGCGGGCCGGTGGGTGGGGCGGCGCGTTGCCGTTGGGCGGGCGGCGGACCGGGGCGGGGCAGCGGGGGTCGTCGCACGGGTGCGGGCCGGTGGGTGGGACGGCTGGCCCTTGGGCGGCGCGGGCTCGTCGGTGCGGCAGACCGGGGCGGGGCGGCGAAGGCTCGTCGCACGTGTGCGAACCGGTGGGTGGGACGGCGGGCCCGGTGGGCCCGGCTGTTACGGCTTCCGTGGGCGAGTGCGCCCGGTGCGCCCGGGCCGGCCTCGTCGGCCGTGGGCAGACGCCGCGGGCCGGGGCGCTCGGGCCCCGGCCGGGGGGCGGCTACATGCGGGAGATGTTGCGTTCGTAGACCAGGCGGAGGCCGATCAGGGTCAGCCAGGGCTCGTGCTCGTCGATCTCCTTGGAGTCGGCGAGCACCATCGGGGCCAGGCCGCCCGTCGCGATCACCGTGACGTCGGACGGGTCGCCGTCCGCGCCGACCAGTTCGCGCTTCATCCGGGACACCACGCCGTCGACCTGGCCCGCGTACCCGTAGACGATGCCCGACTGCATCGCCTCGACCGTGTTCTTGCCGATCACGCTGCGCGGACGGGCCAGCTCGATCTTGCGGAGCATCGCGCCCTTGACGCCCAGCGCGTCCACCGAGATCTCGATGCCCGGCGCGATCGCCCCGCCCGCGTACTCGCCGCGCGCCGTGACCGCGTCGTACGTCGTCGCCGTGCCGAAGTCGACCACGATCGCCGGGCCCCCGTAGAGCTCGACCGCCGCCGCCGAGTTGACGATGCGGTCCGCGCCGACCTCCTTGGGGTTGTCCGTCAGGACCGGGACGCCCGTCTTGATCCCGGGCTCCACCAGGACCGCCGGGACGTCGCCGTAGTACCGCCGCGTCACCTCGCGCAGCTCGTGCAGCACCGACGGGACGGTCGAGCAGATCGCGATGCCGCCGATGCCGTCACCGAGCTCCACCCCCAGCAGCGGGTGCATGCCCATCAGGCCCTGGAGCAGGACCGCCAGCTCGTCGGCGGTGCGGCGCGGGTCCGTGGAGATGCGCCAGTGCTCGACGATCTCCTCGCCGTCGAAGAGGCCGAGGACCGTCTGCGTGTTGCCGACGTCGATGGTGAGGAGCATCAGACCGCCGCCTCGGAGGCGTCGCGCAGGTCGAGGCCGATGTCGAGGATCGGGGACGAGTGGGTGAGCCCGCCGACCGCGAGGTAGTCCACGCCGGTCGCCGCGTACGCCGCCGCGTTCTCGAGCGTGAGACGGCCGGAGGACTCCAGGACGGCGCGGCCGGCGACCAGGGCGACGGCCTCCTCGGTCTCCAGGGGGGTGAAGTTGTCGAGCAGGATCAGGTCGGCGCCCGCGTCCAGGACCTCGCGGACCTGGTGCAGCGTGTCGACCTCGACCTCGATCGGCACCTCCGGGAACTGCTCCCGTACGGCCTTGAAGGCCTGCGCCACGCCGCCGGCGGCGACCACGTGGTTGTCCTTCACCAGCGCCGCGTCCGAGAGCGACATCCGGTGGTTGACGCCGCCGCCGCAGCGCACCGCGTACTTCTCCAGCGCGCGCAGGCCCGGCGTGGTCTTGCGGGTGTCGCGGACCCGGGCCTCGGTGCCCTCCAGGACGTCGGCCCACGCGCGCGTGGCGGTGGCGATGCCCGAGAGGCGGCACAGGATGTTCAGCGCGCTGCGCTCGCCGGTGAGCAGGTCGCGGGTGCGGGTGGTGACCGAGAGCAGCTTCTGGCCGGCCTCGACGCGCTCGCCGTCCTCGACGTGCCGCTCGACCTCGAAGGTCTCCGTGCAGACGATGGACAGCACCGCCTCGGCGACCCGCAGACCGGCCACGACGCCCGTCTCGCGGGCGGTGAAGTCGGCGGTGGCGATCGCGTCCTCGGGGACGGTCGCGACGGTCGTCACGTCCACACCGCCGTCGAGGTCCTCCTCGATCGCCAGGTGGGCGATGTCCTCGACCTGGACCGGGTCGAGCCCGGCGTCGGCGAGCAGCTGGGCGAGCGCGGGGTCGAGGCCGCACTCGTACACCTCGTCGCCCTCGGCGCAGCCGCAGCCGTCACCGCAGCCGCCCGCGCTCTCGGCGGGGGCGCTGATCTGGATCAGGGGTACGTCCACGGGCTCGGGACGGTGTTCCTCTGGCGTGCTCACGGTTGCGGCTCCCTGGGGGCTTCGGGGGTGACGGAGGGAAAGTCTGCGGTGGCGGTACGGCGGACCACGAGCCGCCGGTCCGAGGTGAGGCGCACGATCAGATGGCGCTGCCAGTCCTCGGCGCGCTCGGGGTGGTCCTCGCGCCAGTGGCAGCCGCGGGTCTCCTCGCGCTCCCGGGCGGCGGCGACCAGCACGCGGGCGACGCACAGGAGGTTCGTCGTCTCCCAGGAGTCGACGCCCGGCTCGGCCGCCTTGCCCGGGTGGTCGTCGGCCGCCGTGAGGCTCAGCGCCTCCAGGGCCTCGGCGGCGGCCGCGAGGCTCTCGGCGGACCGCAGCACTCCGGCGTTCGCGCTCATGGTCCGCTGGACGCGGGTCCGGGTCTCGGGGGCGAGCAGCGGCAGCACGGACGAGGTGGTGGACACGACCGGCAGGCCCTCGCGGTGCGGGCCGAGCGTGGCGATGTCCTCGGCGATGCGCTCGGCGAAGACCAAGCCCTCCAGGAGCGAGTTCGAGGCGAGCCGGTTGGCGCCGTGGACGCCCGTGCAGGCCACCTCACCGCACGCGTAGAGGCCCGGGACGGTGGTCCGGCCCGTCAGGTCGGTGCGGACGCCGCCGGAGGCGTAGTGGGCCGCCGGGGCGACCGGGATCGGCTCGGTGACCGGGTCGATGCCGTGGGCCCGGCAGGCGGCCAGGATGGTGGGGAACCGGTTCTCCCACATCTCGGCGCCGAAGTGGCGGGCGTCCAGGTACATGTGCTCGGCGCCCTGCTCCTGCATCCGGCGCATGATCGCCTTGGCGACGATGTCGCGGGGGGCGAGTTCGGCCAGCTCGTGCTGCCCGAGCATGAACCGGACCCCGTCGGCGTCGACGAGATGGGCGCCCTCGCCCCGTACCGCCTCGGAGACCAGCGGCTGCTGGCCCTCGGAGCCGGCGCCGAGGAAGAGCACGGTGGGGTGGAACTGGACGAACTCGAGGTCGGACACCTCGGCCCCGGCGCGCAGGGCGAGCGCGACGCCGTCGCCTGTGGAGACGGCCGGGTTGGTGGTGGCCGAGAAGACCTGGCCCATGCCGCCGGTGGCGAGGACGACGGCGGGGGCGTGGACGGCGCCGACGCCGTCGTGCTGGCCCTCGCCCATGACGTGCAGGGTGACGCCCGCCGTGCGGCCCTCGTCGTCGGTGAGGAGGTCCAGGACGAGGGCGTGCTCGATGGTGCGCAGACCCCGGTCCCGTATCGCCTCGACGAGGGCGCGGGAGATCTCCAGGCCGGTGGCGTCGCCGCCGGCGTGCGCGATCCGGCGGCGGTGGTGGCCGCCCTCACGGGTCAGCGCGATCTTGCCGTCGGCGGTCTTGTCGAAGTCGGCGCCGGTGGCGATCAGCCGGCGGACGGCGTCCGGGCCCTCGGTGACGAGGAGCCGTACGGCCTCGGCGTCGCAGAGCCCGGCGCCTGCCACCAGGGTGTCGTCGAGGTGCTGCTCGGGGGTGTCGCCGTCGCCGAGCGCGGCGGCGATGCCGCCCTGCGCCCAGCGGGTGGAGCCGTCGTCCAGGCGGGCCTTGGTGACGACGACCGTGCGCAGTCCGGCGGCGGTGCAGCGCAGGGCCGCGGTCAGCCCCGCGACGCCGGAGCCGACCACGACGACATCGGCGTCGATGGACCAGCCCGGCGCGGGCGCCTGCAGCCGTATTCCGGTCACTTGGTGGCTCCGAACGTCAGCGGGATGTTGTCGATCAGCCGCGTCCTGCCCACGCGCGCGGCGACGGCGAGGATCGCCTCGCCCTCGTGGTCGTCGGCGACCTCGGTGAAGTCGGCCGGGTCGACCAGGGCCAGGTAGTCGAGGGTGAGCGGCGGCTCGGCCTTCGCCGCCTCGTCGAGGACGGCGCGGGCCGCGGCCCGTACGGCTTCGGCTCCGTTGCCCTCGGTCGCCTGGGCCACCGCGTGGGCGTCGGCCGCGGCGCGGGCCTCCCCGAGCCGGGAGAGCGCCTCGGCGCGGGTCTCGGCCCGGTTCTGCGCGCCGGGCAGCGAGTCGGCACGCGCGCGCAGCGCGTGCTGGGCGGCGAGCCGGTCGCCGGCGGCGAACAGGGCCCCGGAGAGGGCGAGGGCGGTGCGGCGCTCGCCGGCGGAGAGGTAGCGGTTACGGCTGGACAGGGCGAGCCCGTCGCCCTCGCGGACCGTCGGCACGCCGACGATCTCCACCGGGAAGTTCAGGTCGCGGGCCATCCGGCGGATCAGGGCCAGCTGCTGCGCGTCCTTCTGGCCGAACAGCGCCAGGTCCGGGCGGGTGAGGTGGAGCAGCTTGGCGACGACGGTGAGCATCCCGTCGAAGTGGCCGGGCCGGGAGGCGCCTTCGAGGCGCTCACCCATGGGTCCCGCGCTGATCCGGACCTGGGGCTCCCCGCCGGGGTAGACCTCGTCGACGGCTGGTGCGAAGACCGTGTCGGCGCCGGCCGCCTCGGCGGTCGTGAGGTCGGCGTCCAGCGTGCGGGGGTAGCGGTCGAGGTCCTCTCCCGCACCGAACTGGAGCGGGTTGACGAAGACCGTGACGACGACGAACCCGTCGGGTCCCACGTACTCGCGGGCGGTGCGCACGAGGGTGGCGTGGCCCTCATGGAGGGCGCCCATCGTCATGACGACGGCGGTACGGCTGTTTTCGGCCGCGTGAGGGCGTGCGGCGGAGGACGCGGCGGCCCGGGCGGCGGAGGCCCGGCTCGCCACCAGCGTGTGCAGTTCGTCCGCCGTGCGGACCAGTGCGAACGACGTCGTCGACGATGTGGACGACGTGGACGACGTGGACCTCATCGGGTCTCCCCCTCTGCGAGCACGCCCAGCAGATCCTCGGCCAGCTCGGGCTTGAGCAGGCCGTGCGCGAGCGCCCGGTCCGCGGTCGTACGGGCCATCGCCAGATAGCCGGCGACGGTGCCGGGCGCGTGCTTGCGCAGCTCGGCGACGTGGGCGGCGACCGTGCCGGCGTCACCGCGCGCGACGGGGCCGGTGAGCGCGGCGTCACCCGAGCGCAGGGCGTTGTCCAGGGCGGCGCCCAGGAGGGGGCCGAGCATCCGGTCCGGGGCGGCGACCCCGGCCGTTCGGAGCAGCTCCATCGACTGGGCGACCAGGGTGACCAGATGGTTCGCGCCGAGGGCGAGGGCCGCGTGGTAGAGCGGGCGGGCCTCCTCCTCGATCCACTCGGGCTCGCCGCCCATCTCGATGACCAGGGCCTCGGCGGCGAGCCGCAGCTCCACGGGCGCGGTCACCCCGAAGGAGCAGCCGGCCAGCCGCTGGACGTCGACGGAGGACCCGGTGAAGGTCATGGCGGGGTGCAGGGCGAGCGGCAGCGCGCCGGCCCGCCGCGCGGGGTCCAGGACCTGCACTCCGTACCGCCCCGAGGTGTGCACGAGCAGCTGCCCGGACCGTACGGCCCCGGTCTCCGCGAGACCCTCGACCAGGCCGGGCAGGGCGTCGTCGGGAACGGTCAGGAGCACCAGATCGGCGTGGGCGAGCACCTGGGCGGGCGACATGATCGGCACGTCGGGGAGCAGGGTGGCGGCGCGGCGCACGGACGCGTCGGAGACCGCGGAGACGGCGACGGGGCGGTGTCCCGCGAGCTGGAGAGCGGCGGCGAGGGCGGGTCCCACCCGGCCGGCTCCGACGACTCCCACGGTGAGTCGCGCGGGTCGGTCTTCCGCTCGGGGTTCTGCTGGTTGGTTCACGCGGCAACGGCCTTCCGTTCCAGTCCGCGGGGGGTACCGGACGATTTCTGGTCATGCTACGCCAGCGTTTCGCGCTCCTCCGTGGCTGTCCACAGGGTGTGGGTGGTGGTGTGATGATCGGCCCATGGACGAAACGGAAGCGCGGCTGATCCAGGCGAAGGCGTGGGGCGGTGCACAGCGCAAGCTGTGGCACTCGCCGGTGGAGGGCACGGTCGGGGAGCGCCTGCGGGAGCTGGCCGACTGGCCCGCGGGAACGGAGGACGACGGGGGCCGGCCCGACGTGTACGGCGACGGTCTCGTCGAGGAGGTCGAGCGGCGGGTCGCCGACGCGCTCGGTCTCCCGGCCGCGGTGTTCTTCCCGACCGGGACGATGGCCCAGCAGGTGGCGCTGCGCTGCTGGTCGGGGCGGACGGGCAGCCCGGTCGTCGCCCTGCATCCGCTCGCGCATCCGGAGGTCCACGAGGGCGGTGCGCTGGGCGCGGTGAGCGGGCTGCGCACGGTCCATCCGACGGACGAGCCACGGCTGCCGACGGCCGAGGAGGTACGGGACCACCCGGAGCCGTTCGGGACGCTGATGCTGGAGTTGCCGCTGCGGGACGCGGGGTTCGTGCTGCCGTCCTGGGAGGAGCTCGTGGCTGTGGTGGAGGCGGCGCGCGAACGTGAGGCAGTGGTGCACTTCGACGGCGCACGGCTGTGGGAGTGCGCCCCTCACTTCGGGCGCGACCTGCGGGAGATCGCGGGGCTCGCGGACAGCGTGTACGTGTCCTTCTACAAGTCCCTGGGCGGCCTTTCGGGGGCGGCTCTTGCGGGCCCCGAGGACGTGATGGAGGAGGCGCGGGTGTGGCGGCACCGGTACGGAGGGCTGCTCTTCCAGCAGTTTCCGGCCGCGGTGTCGGCGCTGCGGGGCCTGGAGCGGGAGCTGCCGCGGCTGCCCTCGTACGTGGCGCACGCGCGCGTGGTGGCCGACGGGCTGCGGACCGGTTTCGAGGAGGCGGGAGTGCCGTGGTTCCGGATCCACCCCGAGACCCCGCACACCCACCAGTTCCAGGTGTGGCTGCCGTACGACCCCGAGGTCCTGACCGCGGCCTCGGTGGCGCTGGCGGAGGAGAGGGACACGGTCCTCTTCCGCCGCTGGAGCGGACCTGGCGCGGGCGGCCCGCCGGGGGTGGCGGTGACCGAGGTGACGGTGACCGAGCCGGGGCTGGCATGGACGGCGGACGACGTGCGGGAGGCGGTGCGGGAGTTCCTCTCGCACGTGGCGTGATCTCTCCGCACGACGCGTCCCGGGAGCGGGCGGGCCGCCCGTCTCGGCCCGCCCGACTCCCCGTCCCAGCACGCCCGTGGTGGGAGCGGGAGGCCCTCTCAGCACGCCCGTGGATGCAGCAGGCGGTTGAGCGCCGTGCGCAGCCGCCCACGGGCCGGGCGGCCGGCGACGACTGCGTCGAAGCGACGGCTGTCGCAGACCGCGCGGAGGGTCGCGATGTCGTGGGTCCCGGGCATCGGCGGCATCCGCTCCCCACGCTGCTCGGCCCGGTAGCTGTCGAGGAGGTACTGGTGCAGTGCGTTCATGCCCTTCACGATGCGCCGGGCGGGGTCCGCGGTCGCGCCGTTTGACGGCCGCCGTCAAACGGTCGCCGGGGAGTCCGGCTCGACCCGCACCATAGGGGGGTGAGCGTGACCATCGACATCACCGGACTGCCGCACCAGCGGATCTCCTTCTGCCCCTCGCCGCTTGCCGAACTCGGCGCCGCGATGCACGTGCTTTCCGAGCCCGGGCACCACCCCGGGCTGCACGGCTGGGCCACGACCACCGCCGCCGGACTCGAGCCCGCACTCGCCGACCGGATGCACGAGGCCGACTTCATGTGGCGGTCCACGCGCTCCGACTTCCTGCTGCCCGCCCAGCCGCGCGAGACGCTCGCCGAGGAGCTCGACGACCTCGACCTGATGGACGACGAGACCTACGTGGGGGCGGCGCTGGAGATCTCCTGCAGCACCCAGTACGCGGACGGCCTGCCCTCCCCGCTCGTCGATGCCCACTCCCGCCGCCGCGCCCTCGACCTGGCCGCCGCGCGCGGCCCGCGGCAGGCCGCGTTCGTGGAGCGCATGCTCGCCGATCCGACCGGCACGCGCGCGTGGGTCCGCCGACTCCTGGAGGACTGCGACGACGCGTTCTTCGCCGACACCTGGCGCCGGGTCCGGGTCCAGCTCGCGGCCGACGCCCGGCACAAGACCGAACTGCTGCGGCACAAGGGTCTCGCCGATGCCCTCGCCGCCGTCTCCCCGGCGATGAGCCTGGAGGAGGACGAGCGCGGCTCCCGGATAGCCGTCGACAAGCTGGTCCTCGGCCGCACGACCACCCAGGGCTCGGCGCTCACCTTCCTGCCGACCGCCTTCGGGCGGCCGCATCTCATCGCGGTGCACGCACGCGGCTGGCAGCCGGTGATCCAGTACCCCGTCTCCACCCGCGAACTCGCCGGCACCGCCCCCGTGGAGACGGTCAAACTCCGCCTGGAGGCCGTCGCCCACCCGATGCGGATGCGGATGTGCCGCAACCTCGCCCGCGCCTCGTACACGACGAGCGAGCTGGCCGACGCGTACGGCATCACCGCCCCGGAGGTCTCGCGTCACCTCGCCGTCCTGAAGAAGGCCGGGCTGCTCACCACCCAGCGCCGCGGCCGCTACGTCCTGCACCAGCTGGACGTGACCGTCGTCGCCCGCCTGGGCAGCGACTTCCTCGAGGCCCTCCTGCGCTAGCGGCTCGAGAGGCCGGCCCTCAGTCGAAGCGGATGTGGGCGAGACCCACCCGCACCCGGCGCAGCCGGTGCCGCAACGGCCCGTCCGTGTTCGGCGCGAGCCGCAGCCCGGCGATGCGCGCCACCTCGTCCGCGACCTGCGGGACCGTCAGCGGGTCCGTACGGATGTGGTGCGCGAACTCGGGGCCGTTCAGCCGCTCCAGGCATCCGTCCAGCTTGCTCACCGCGAAGCTCTCGCGCTTCAGGCCGCGGCCGAGACCCCGCTCCGTCAGCCGCTTCAGGACCGTCTCCCGCCGTGCGAGCAGCGCGACGTGGTGCACCCGGTCCGCGCCGTGCGCCGCGCGCAGCCTGCCGACGACCTCCTCGAAGTACGCCGGTTCCACCAGCGTCATCGGCACGATCACCGGGCCGTCCGTGTGCTCCCGCAGCGCCAGGTCGAGGACCTCGTACACGCCCCGCCGCCAGGCCGGCAGGTCCTGGAAGTCACCTCGAAGGGCCGGCGGCAGGGTGCGATGAAGCCCGAAGCCGACATGCTCCGGATCGCACACCACACTGCCGGGCAGCCGGCGCCGGAGCTCGTACGCCGTCTGTGTCTTCCCGCCCCCGAAGGGCCCGTTGATCCAGAGCAGCGGCACGGCTCAGACCGCCCCGCCGCCCGCCCGCACCAGACCCGTCTCGTACGCCAGGACCACCACCTGCACCCGGTCGCGCAGGTCCAGCTTGGTCAGGATCCGGCCCACGTGCGTCTTCACCGTCGCCTCCGACAGCACCAGCCGGGCGGCGATCTCGCCGTTCGACAGGCCCTGCGCCACCAGCATCATCACCTCGCGCTCCCGGTCGGTGAGCCGGTCCAGCTCCTTGTGCTGCGGCTCCTTCCCCGACGACGGAAGCATCGGGGAGAAGCGGTCGAGCAGCCGGCGCGTGGTCGACGGGGCCACGACCGCGTCCCCGCTGTGCACGGAACGGATCGCGCCGAGCAGCTCGCTCGGCGGCACGTCCTTCAGCATGAAACCGCTCGCACCCGCCTTCAGCCCGGAGAAGGCGTACTCGTCGAGGTCGAACGTGGTCAGGATCAGCACCTTGGGGGCGTCGGGCTCCGAGCAGATCCGCCGGGTCGTCTCGACCCCGTCGAGCTTGGGCATCCGTACGTCCATCAGGACCACGTCGACGGCCGTGGAGCGCAGCACCTCCAGCGCCTCCACGCCGTCGCCCGCCTCGGCGACGACATCCATGTCCGGCTGGGCGGCGAGCACCATGCGGAAGCCGGTGCGCAGCAGCATCTGGTCGTCGACGAGCATCACGCGGATGGACATGTGGGGGTTCCTTCGGGTCGTCAGTGGGCGGGCTTCAGGGGGAGCAGGGCGCTGATACGGAAGCCGCCACCCGGACGCGGTCCCGCGTCCAGGGTGCCGCCGACCATGCCGACCCGCTCGCGCATACCGATCAGGCCGTGGCCCCGGCCGTCGGCGCCCCCGTCCTCGTACATCTCGTGCGTCGCGCCCCGCCCGTCGTCCTCGACGAGCAGCCCGAGGCCGTCGTCGAAGTACACCAGGCGGACGCTGGCCCCCACGTCCGGGCCGCCGTGCTTGCGCGTGTTGGTGAGGGCCTCCTGCACGATCCGGTACGCGGTGAGCTCGACGCCGCTGGGCAGCGGCCGTGGCGTCCCCTCGATCCGGAAGTCGACGGTCAGTCCGGCCCCGCGGACCTGCTCGACGAGGTCCTCGATCTGCTCGACGTCGGGCTGGGGCACATACTCCCCCGCCTCCTTGTGCTCGCCGGTGCGCAGGATGCCGAGCAGCCGGCGCATCTCGGCGAGCGCCTGGCGGCCGGTGGAGGAGATCGTCTCCAGGGCCTGCTTGGCCGTCTCCGGGGAGGAGTCCAGGACGTAGGCGGCGCCGTCGGCCTGGACCACCATCACCGAGACGTTGTGCGCGACGACGTCGTGCAGCTCGCGGGCGATCCGGGCACGCTCGGCGGCGACGGCGACCTTGGCCTGCGCCTCGCGCTCCTGCTCCAGGCGGGAGGCGCGCTCCTCCAGCTGAGCGAAGTAGGCACGGCGGGTCCGCAGGGAGTCGCCGAGCACCCAGGCGAGGGCGAACGGCACGGTCATGATCACCGTGAAGAAGACATGCGCGAGGGTCGATCCGGGGCTGGTCTCGGACGGCCATCTCAGCATGGAGAGCGTGGCGGCGCTGAGACCGCCGACGAGCGCGAGACGGGACGCCCAGCGCGGTCCGTCGTGCGCGGCCACCGTGTAGATGATCACCAGCATGGCGAAGTCCGCGAAGAAGGGCTGGAGCCCGAAGCCGAGCTGGACGAGGCCCAGCGCGACGGCGAGCAGCAGCATCTTCTCGGGTGCGCGGCGGCGCAGCGCGACGACGAGGGAGAACAGCGCGCCGACCACGCCGTACGCGGCGGCGTTGTCGACCGCCGGGTAGGAGGTGCCCACCCACAGCACGGAGAACCCGAGGAGGACGACGGCCCAGAAGGTGTCGACGCCCGTCGGGTGTCTGCGGATGAAGTCGTAGAGGCGCTGCACGTGACCCAGCGTAGGGAAAGCAGATAGGTGCAGGGGTCAACCGTGGGGTCGATCCTTGGTGGGAAGACCGTACTCCGCAAGGTGGAGACTGGACCGCGTGACGGATGAGACGTGTCAGTGGCAGGGGTGGCGTGAGGCCACGGAGCAGGCGCTGTACGGCCCGGAGGGCTTCTTTCGGCGCCCCGAGGGCCCGGCCGGTCACTTCCGCACCTCCGTGCACGCCTCGCCGCTCTTCGCGGGGGCCGTCGCCCGGCTGCTGGCGGAGGTGGCCGAGGAGCTGGGGACGGACGAGCTCGCGTTCGTGGACGTCGGCGCGGGGCGGGGGGAGCTGCTGACGGGCGTGCTGGCCGCCGTGCCTTCGGGGCTTTCGGTACGGGCGTACGGCGTGGAGCGCGCGGACCGGCCGACGGGGCTCGATCCCCGGGTGGAGTGGACGGACCGGGTGCCGGAGGGGGTCCGCGGGCTGCTCTTCGCGAACGAGTGGCTCGACAACGTGCCGGTGGAGGTCGCGGCCGTCGACGAGGCGGGGACGGTCCGGTACGTCGAGGTGCGGGCGGCGGACGGGGCGGAGCGGCTGGGGAAGGTGGTCGAGGGCCCGGACGCGGAGTGGCTGGAGCGGTGGTGGCCGCTGGCGGAGCCCGGCGAGCGGGCGGAGATCGGGCGGTCGCGGGACGAGGCGTGGGCGGCGGCGGTCGGGGCGCTGGCGGCGGGGACGGCGGTGGCGGTGGACTACGGGCATGTACGGGAGTCCAGGCCGCCGTTCGGAACGCTGACGGGGTTCCGGGCGGGGCGGGAGGTGACGGCGGTGCCCGACGGGTCCTGTGACGTGACGGCGCATGTGGCGATGGACGCGTGCGCCTCGGCCGGCGGGGAGGTGGTCACGCAACGGGAGGCGTTGCGGCGCCTCGGTGTCCGGGGTGAGCGGCCGCCGCTCTCGCTGGCGTCGAGCGACCCGGGCGCGTATGTGCGGGCGCTGGCCTCCGCCGGGGAGGCGGCCGAGCTGACCGCGCGCGGGGGGCTGGGCGACTTCCTGTGGCTCACTCGGAGGGTGCCGGGCGCTCCGGGCGGACGGGCCTGACAGGGCACCGGCCCCGTGGGTTGTGCCCACGCTCCCCGGACTATGTCCGGCGGGACCCCTGCCCGGCGGAACGGATGCCCGCAGCGGCGTGAGGACCGCGGTGGGAGGGGGACCGGCCTGTGGGACGAGTTCCCACGGCGGGTGGCCCGGCAGGGATACTGGCCCCATGACGGAGACGACGGTCGGAATCGGCGGGGCGGCGGAGAGCACCGACATGGTGCTGAACATCGGGCCGCAGCATCCCTCGACCCATGGTGTGCTCCGCCTCCGCCTCGTACTCGACGGCGAGGTCATCCAGCACGCCGAGCCGGTCATCGGGTACATGCACCGCGGCGCCGAGAAGCTCTTCGAGGCGCGCGACTACCGGCAGATCATCATGCTCGCCAACCGCCACGACTGGCTGTCGGCGTTCTCCAACGAGCTCGGTGTCGTCATGGCCGTCGAGCGGATGCTCGGCATGGAGGTCCCCGAGCGGGCCGTCTGGACCCGCACCCTGCTCGCCGAGCTGAACCGGGTGCTCAACCACCTGATGTTCCTGGGGTCGTACCCCCTCGAACTGGGCGGCATCACCCCGGTCTTCCACGCGTTCCGGGAGCGCGAGGAGCTCCAGGCCGTGATGGAGGAGGTCTCCGGCGGCCGGATGCACTACATGTTCAACCGGGTCGGCGGCCTCAAGGAGGACCTTCCGGCCGGATGGCTCGGCCGGGCCCGCGCGGCCGTCGCCGACGTGCGGTCGCGGATGGACGTGTACGACAAGCTGGTCCTCGGCAACGAGATCTTCCGCGGCCGCACCCGGGGCGTCGGCGTCCTGACGCCGGAGACTGCGCACGCGTACGGCGTCTCCGGGCCCATCGCCCGCGCCTCCGGCGTCGACTTCGACCTGCGCCGCGACGAGCCGTACCTGGCCTACGGGGAGATTCAGGACACGCTGAAGGTCGTCACCCGCAAGGAGGGCGACTGCCTCGCCCGCTTCGAGTGCCTCCTGGAGCAGACCCACAACTCCCTGGACCTCGCCGACGCCTGCCTCGACCGGATCGACGACCTCCCGCCGGGGCCGATCAACCAGCGGCTGCCGAAGGTGCTCAAGGCGCCGGAGGGCCACACGTACGCCTGGACCGAGAACCCGCTCGGCATCAACGGCTACTACCTGGTCTCCAAGGGCGAGAAGACGCCGTACCGCCTCAAGCTGCGCTCGGCGTCGTTCAACAACATCCAGGCGCTCACCGAGCTGCTGCCGGGCACGCTGGTCGCCGACATGGTGGCGATCCTGGGGTCGCTCTTCTTCGTCGTCGGCGACATCGACAAGTAGCCGCTAGTCGGGCGCCGGGCGCCGGTCCTCTCCGCCTGGTCAGTCGTTGCCGCGCATGACCACGAAGTCGTTCGGTTCCTTCTCCGGGCGCCGCCGCTCCACCACGCTCCAGCCCCAGCGTTCGTAGCGTTCGCGCAGTTCGGGGACGTCGAGCGTCATCAGCAGACGGGGGCCGGCGGTCTCCGCGAGGAGGGTGTCGTGCAGGGCGCGGCCCAGACCGTGGCCCTGGTGGGCGGGGGCGACGACGAGTTCGGCGAGTTCGAAGGTCTCGTCCGCGCCGGAGAGGGCGTTGTCGAGCCAGCCGGCGGCGAACCCGGTCAGGGCGCCGTCGGGGTCGAACGAGGCGACGCAGCGGAAGCCGGGCTCCGGTCCGGCCGCCCGGCCGAGCAGCCGCTCCACCGTCCGCAGCGCCCCGCGCGGCGCTTCGTGCCAGGGCGGTCCGCAGAAGGCCTGCGCGCACAGGGCGATCAACTCGTCCCGCAGCGCGGTCACTTCCTCGGCGGCGAGCGCCCGGAGCGTCACGAGTTGACGGCTCCGCGCAGCTCCGCCACGTCGATCTGCTCGGTCTCGTCGTGCGCGGTCAGGTCGATGACCTGGCCGATCGCGCGCTGCTCGGGGGTGCGCCGGGCGACGGTCGCCAGGACCTCCTCGCCCACCACGTCCGCGAGGTCGGCGTCCTGCACGGCCTCGATGGCGGCCGCCGCCTTCTGCATGCCGAAGAAGTCGAAGCCTCCCTCGGGGCGCGGGGCACGGCGGGCCGCGTAGGGGACGATCGCGGACGCGGCCGGGACGGGCCGGACGGCGGGCAGGGCGGAGGGCGCGGGCACCACGGCGGTCGACGGGCGAGCGTGCTGCTCGGTGCCGGCGGCCGCCGCGTGCTTCCCCTGCGGCTCCTCCGTCTCCCGGGCGCGCTCGGCGAGATCGCGGCTGCGGGCGGCCTCGGCCGTGCGGCGGGCCTCCTGGGCGGCGGCGTTGCGCGCCAGGTTGCGCAGGGCCTCGGCGGCCTCGCGGTATGCGGCCGGGGTCGGCGTGGACCCGGAGGCCGGGAGCTCCTTGGCCGGGGCGGCCGACTCCAGGGCGAGCTGCCGGCGGCCCTCCAGGGCGCTGGCACGCTCGGTCTCGGCGGTGGCGTACCGGCGCAGCAGCGCCGCGTGCTCACCGCGCAGCCCGGCGAGCTCGACCCGCTTGGCGCGCAGCTTCGCGTCGAGCTTGGCGCGCAGCTCGCGGGACTCGTCGAGGTCGGCCTCGAGCTCGGCTATCCGCTCCTCGGTCTTCCACTCGTCGGCGGTCCGGGCCCGGTTCAGCTCGGCGACCTGCCGACCTGCGCTCCGGTCCCAACTGCGCATGATGACGCCACCAGTGACCGCGGCCGCCGCGGCCGCCGCCACGAGCAGCCGCAGCGCCATGGGATCGGCGAGCAGCCAGGCGCCCGCGGCACAGACGACCGACGCTCCGGCGACCGCCGAGGGCGGCAGGAGCTTGTGCAGAGGAGGTGAATGGCGGTGGCGTCCACGTGGCATGGCCTGAAATTTACCGTGCGTAGGCGCTGTATGGGGTGTCGGCCCGGCAATCTCTTGGCCACTTCTCGCCGTCGTTCTCACCGCCGGGCCCACACCCCCACCGGACCGGGCCGACTCCCCTTACCCGGCCCCTACTTCTTGACCAGCCCCTTCGACTCCAGATAGGCCTTCGCGACGTCTCCGGGCTTGGCCCGCTCCGCGTCCACCTTGCGGTTCAGTTCGGCGAGATCGGCCGTCGTGAGGACCTTTGTGATCTTGTCGAGGGCGGCGGCGATCTCCGGCGATCCGGCGTCCTTGGCATTGACGACGGGCAGCACGTTGTCGGCGTTCTGGAGCTTCTTGTCGTCGGTCAGGAAGACCAGACCGAAACTGTCGATCGTCGCGTCCGTCGTGGTGGTCAGCACCAGCTGGTCCACGCCGTCCTTGACCGCCTGCTTGGACTGCGGCGTGCCCACACCCTTGGGGTCGATCCCGGTCACGTCGATCCCGTACGTCGTCTTCAGACCCGGTGCGCAGAACGGCCGAATCTCGCATTCGTCACCGGCCGCGATCTTCACCTTCAACTTGGCCGCGCCGAGATCCGAAAGCGTCGTCAGCTTGTTCTTCTCGGCGAATTCCTTGGACACCGCGAAGGCGTTCTGGTCGACCGCCTCACCGAACGCGAGGACCTTCAGTCCGCGCGGCTCCGCGAGCTTCTTCAGCGCCTCCACCGTGGCCGCCGCGTCCCCGGAAGCGACCGGCTTCTCCTCGGGCGCCTTCGGACCGTTCACCTTGGCATTGAGGAATTCCGCGATCGTCGCCGCGTATTCCGGTACGACGTCGATCTCACCCTTCTCCAGCGAGGGTTCGTACAGCTCACGGTTCTTCACCGTGGTGACGCTCGCGGAGTATCCGGCGTCGTTCAGCACCTGTGCGTACAGCTCGGCGAGCACCTTGGACTCGGTGAAAGCGGCGGCGCCCACGACGAGCGAGCCCTTGCCCTTGCCCGAACCCGTCGTCGGCGCGTTGCTCTTCTCCAGGCTGTCGCCGCCGCACGCGGCGAGCCCGGCGGTCAGTGCCGCCACGCCCAGTACCGCACCCGCGGTGCGCGAGATCCTGCTCACGAGATCACCCATCCCATTCGTTGTTCACCGTTCCGTCGTCACCGCGTCCTGCGGCCGAGCAGCCGGTCCGCCCCCACCAGCACGGCCTCCACCAGGAGGGCGAGCAACGCCACGAGCAGCGCGCCCGCGACCACCTGCGGGGTGTTGTACGTGTTGAAGCCGGCGGTGATGATCCGGCCCAGGCCGCCCTGGCCGACCATCGCCGCGATGGTCGCCGTGGCGACCACCTGCACGGCCGCCGACCGCAGGCCGGTCATGACCAGCGGGCGGGCGAGGGGCAGTTCGACCTTCCGGAAGAGCTGTCCGCCCGACATGCCCATTCCCCGGGCCGCCTCGACCACCGCCCGGTCCACCTCTCGCATCCCCACGTACGCGTTGGTGAGCAGCGGGGGCACCGCGAACAGCACCAGCGCGATCACCGTCGGGACGTACCCCGCGTTGCGCAGCGGCGACACCATGAACAGGGCGAGCACCGCGAAGACCGGGATCGCCCGGCCGGCGTTGGAGACGTTGACGGCGATCGCGCCACCCTTGCCGAGGTGTCCGAGCCCGAGCCCCAGCGGCAGCGCGACGGCGCAGGCCAGCAGGAGCGCGAGCCCGCTCACGTACACATGCTCACCGAGCCGGTGCCACGCCCCGCCGTCGCCGGCCCAGTTGGCGCCCGTGGTCAGCCAGCTCCAGGCGTCCGCCATGACCTGCATGTCACGCACCCCCCGCCGTGGCGCGTATGCGGGTCCACGGCGTGAGCAGCCGCTGCACGCCGAG
This sequence comes from Streptomyces sp. NPDC056222, assembly GCF_042264065.1. Lineage (NCBI taxonomy): Bacteria > Bacillati > Actinomycetota > Actinomycetes > Kitasatosporales > Streptomycetaceae > Streptomyces > Streptomyces sp. NPDC056222. Next base: position 23,205 of record NZ_JBHJTL010000006.1, read on the forward strand.
GAGCAGCAGGTCCGCGGTCACCGCGAGGAGCACGCACAACACGGATGCGGCGAGCACCTGCGCCTTGAAGAACGTCGGCAGCGCGTCCTCGATGAGATTGCCGAGCCCGCCACGGCCGACGATCGAACCGACCGTCGTCAGCGCGATCGTGGAGACCGTCGCCATGCGCACGCCGGCCATCAGGGCCGGGAGGGCGAGGGGCAGTTCGACCTCCCACAGCAGCCGGCCCGAGCCGTACCCCATGCCGCGCGCGGCCTCTCGCGTCTCGGCCGGCACCGCCTCCAGGCCGGCCAGGATGTTCCGAACGAGAATCGTCAGCGAATACAGCACGAGTCCGGTCACCACCAGGGCCGCGGAGAGCCCGAGGAACGGGAGCAGCAGCGAGAACATCGCCAGCGAAGGAATCGTGTACAGCAGCGTCGTGAGCCCGAGGACCGGCCCGGCGAGGCGCGGACGGGCCCGCACGAGCAGCGCCAGCGGAAAAGCGACGGCGAGCCCGATCAGGACGGACACGACCGTGATCCCCACATGCTGGAGCAACGCACTCGTCAACTCCTCGCTGCGGGTGCGCAGATACTCCCCGCAGATCCAGTCGTTCGTCACCAGACAATTCGACGCGCTCATGTGCCCTCCCCCCGGTCGCCCGCCCTGCCGAACGTATGTCCAGCGACCCTAACCCCCGCCACCGACAATCGCCGAGGACCGCCACAAGGCGGCAACACCCCCTTCACACAGACCCGTCCACCAGACGTCAGAATGGGGAACCATGATCCGGTTCGAGCAGGTGACCAAGCGGTACGCGGACGGCACGACGGCCGTCGACGGCCTCTCCTTCGAGGTCGCCGAGGGGGAACTGGTCACGCTCGTCGGCCCGTCCGGCTGCGGCAAGACCACGACCATGAAGATGGTGAACCGGCTCATCGAACCGACCGAGGGGCGCATCCTCCTCGGCGGCGAGGACATATCCGCGATCGACCCGGTCCGGCTGCGCCGCCGCATCGGCTACGTCATCCAGCAGGTCGGGCTCTTCCCGCACCGCACGGTCCTCGACAACACCGCGACCGTCCCGCACCTGCTCGGCGCCCCCCGCGCCCGGGCCCGCGCACGCGCCGCCGAACTCCTCGACCTGGTCGGCCTCGACCCGAGGAAGTACGGCGACCGCTACCCGGAACAGCTCTCCGGCGGTCAGCGCCAGCGCGTCGGCGTGGCCCGCGCACTCGCCGCCGACCCGCCCGTGCTCCTGATGGACGAGCCCTTCGGCGCGGTCGACCCCGTCGTCCGCGACCGCCTGCAGAGCGAGTTCCTCAAACTTCAGTCGCAGGTCCGCAAGACCGTCCTGCTGGTCACCCACGACCTGGAGGAGGCCGTCCGCCTCGGCGACCGGATCGCCGTCTACGGACAGGGCACGATCGAGCAGTTCGACACCCCGGCCCGGGTCCTCGGGGCCCCCGCCACCCCGTACGTCGCCGAATTCGTCGGCGCCGACCGCGGCCTCAAGCGGCTCTCCGTCACCCCCGTCGACCCCTCCGCCCTGGAGAAGGCTCCGGTCCTGCGGACGGGCGAGACCCCGACCGACGCGCCCTGGTCCGTCGTCCTCGACGCCGACGGCCGGCCGGAGGGCTGGGTGTCGGCGGACGAGCCCGGCCGCACCCGCCCCGCGCCGCAGCCGGTCCCGCTCGGCGCCTCCCTCCGGGAGGCACTGGCCGCGCTCCTCCAGCACGACACCGGCTGGCTCCCCGTCACGGACCCGGCCGACGGCGGCCGGTTCGCCGGCGTCCTCACCCCCGCGGGCGTCCACCGGGCACTGCGCGCGGCGACCGAAGCGGCCGAGGACACCGAGGAGACCTCGGTCAGTTCGCGCTGAGCCGCCCGCTCATCCAGACGAGACCCGGCGGGATCTCCCGGTTCCAGGTGTTGAAGTTGTGCCCACCGCTGTCGAGCGTGATCGAGGAGACCCGCGCCGGGGCCTTCACCTTCTTGACGAAGTCGAGAGTCGCCCGACGGTTCCCCTCGCCCTCCTTCGACGTGGTCACCAGGAAGGACGACTTCCCCTGCGGCGCGTGGTCCAGGCTCCACAGCAGGTCGGCCCGCTTGCGCGCCGCACCGTCGCCGTGGAAGAGATCGCCGGTCGTCACGTCCTCCGCCGCCTTGTAGTACGCCGAGAAACCGGCGCCCGCCGCGAACCGGTCCGGATGGTGCAGCGCGATCTTCAGGGCGCAGTACCCGCCGGTCGAGTTCCCCATGAAGCCCCAGTTCCGCGCATTCGTGCCCACCCGGTACGTCTCCGAGACCGCCTTGGGCAGGTCCTCGGCGAAGAAGGTCTCGGTCTGCGGCCCGCCGGGGATGTTCACGCACTCGGTGTCCCGGGGCGGCGCCACGGTCGGCCGCAGCATCACCAGGATCATCGGCCGCATCTTCTTCTCCTTGACCTGGAGGAAGGCCGTCTTCGGGTACTTCAGCCCCTTGAGAAGGTTCTCGGCCGTGCCCGGGTAGCCCGTCAGCACCACCGCGGCCGGGAACGTGCTCTTCGCGTACTCCTTCTGGAAGTACTCCGGCGGCAGATACACATAGGCCGGAGAGTCGATCTTCGACTTCTCGCCGGCGACGACGATCTTCTGGATCTGACCGCCCACCGCGGGGCGGCCGCCACCCGGCACATCCACCGCCTGCGTGCCGACGACCTTGATGTCCTTGGAACCGGCCGAGTGGTCGACGACCACCCCCAGATCCTGCTCCTGACCGAACAGGTCGGCCCAGGAGCCGTAGAACAGGAACGAGTTGTTCGCCGCGAGCCCCACCGAGGCGAACAGCGCGAGCTGGGTGGCGAGCAGCAGCCCGATCCGGCCGAGGACCGACCGGAAACCGCCGCGCGACAGCCGCGGCCACAGCCAGATCGTGGCCACGAACAGCACCACCGCCACCACGACGGCCAGCGCCAGAACCTTGTTGCTGGTGAGACCCATGAGCGCCCGCGCCCTCTTCCTGATCACGCTTACTGAGAATTTCCTGTGCCCGAATGAACCCACTCCCCCGCGATGCCGTCCTAGAAGGCGCAAAACCTCCGGCACGGCCCGCCCCTGACCACCGCGCGGCCGCCGGATCCAACCTTTCGCGGAGCCACGGGAAGCACGGGAAGCGATGTCTGTCACGGTAGATGGGGACAAATCAGGATCGGTTCCGGATCGGGTGCGCCGGATTCTGCGCGGACCGCGCCCCGAGAAGGTCCCCGCCCTCGTCGGTACGGCCTGCACCCTCGTCGGCCTGATCGACATCGCCGCGGGCGTCTTCCCGCGCTTCCGGGCCAGCCGGATGCACGCCATCGCCGAGGTCCTGCCCGGCACCCTCGGACCACTCTCGGCGGCACTCTCCCTCAGCGCCGGCGTCCTGCTCCTCCTGCTCGCCCACGGCCTCAAGCGCCACAAGCGCCGCGCCTGGCGAGCCGCCGTCGTCCTGCTGCCGCTCGGCGCCACCGCCCAATTCGTCTGGCGCCACTCGATCCTCGGCGCCCTGCTCTCCCTCGCGCTGCTCGCCCTGCTGCTGCGCCACCGAAGCCAGTTCGCCGCCCTGCCCGACCCCCGCAGCCGCTGGAAGGCCCTCGCCAACTTCGTCCTCATGGGCGCCGGCTCCATCGCCCTCGGCCTCGTCATCGTCAGCGCCCACCCGCGCCGCGTCATCGGCAGCCCCGGCCTCACCGACCGCCTCGAGCACGTCCTGTACGGACTCTTCGGCTTCGAAGGCCCCGTCGGCTACACCAACGACGTCGACTGGACCGTCGGCTACTCCCTGGGCGCCCTCGGCATGCTGACCGCCCTCACCACCATCTACCTGGCCTTCCGCCCCGAACACCCCGCCGCCCGGCTCACCGAGGACGACGAGACCAGGCTGCGCGCCCTCCTCGACAAGCACGGCCGCCGCGACTCCCTCGGCCACTTCGCCCTCCGCCGCGACAAGGGCGTCGTCTTCTCGCCCAGCGGCAAGGCCGCCGTCTGCTACCGCGTCGTCTCCGGCGTCATGCTCGCCAGCGGCGACCCCATCGGCGACGTCGAAGCCTGGCCCGGCGCCATCGACCGCTTCATGGACGAGGCCAAGGCCCACTCCTGGACCCCCGCCGTCATGGGCTGCTCCGAGACCGGCGGCGAGGTCTGGACCCGCGAGACCGGCCTCGACGCCCTCGAACTCGGCGACGAGGCGGTGGTGGACGTCGCGGATTTCTCCCTCTCAGGGCGCGCCATGCGCAACGTGCGCCAGATGGTGAAGCGGATCGAGCGCAACGGCTACACCACCAAGGTCCGCCGAGTCCGTGACCTGTCCGACGGCGAACTCGCCCGCGTCCGCCGCGCCGCCGCCGACTGGCGCGGCACCGACACCGAACGCGGCTTCTCCATGGCACTCGGCCGGATCGGCGACCCCGGCGACGGAGACGCGGTCATAGCCACCGCCCACAAGGACGACCCCGACTCCGCCTACGGCGACCTCAAAGCGATCATCCACTTCGTGCCCTGGGGCACCGACGGCATGTCCCTCGAACTCATGCGCCGCGACCGCTCCGCCGACCCCGGCATGAACGAACTGCTCATCGTCGCCGCCCTCCAGGACTCCCCCCGCCTCGGCATCGAACGCGTCTCGCTCAACTTCGCCATGTTCCGCTCCGCACTCGCCCGCGGCGAGAAGATCGGCGCGGGCCCCGTCCTCAGGCTCTGGCGCGGACTCCTCGTCTTCCTCTCCCGCTGGTTCCAGATCGAATCCCTGTACAAGTTCAACGCGAAGTTCCAGCCCCGCTGGGAACCCCGCTTCGTCGTCTACCGCAAGAGCCGCGACCTGCCCCGCATCGGCTTCGCCGCCATGCAGGCCGAAGGCTTCGTGGACCTCGCACTGCCCCGCCCCTTCGCCCGCCGCCGCCCCGCCGCCGAACCCCGCCCCTGCGCCCACATCGTCACCCCCCAGCCCGACCGCGAGGCCCGGGCGGCCTGACCCCGGCCCGCACGCCCCCGACCGGGACGCGCCCCCGACCCGGCACCGGCGACGCGAGCAGCCCCTAGTCTGGACATATGAGTACGTTGATCGGTCGGGGCACGGCCCTGGGCCTGCCGGAGTGGGACCGCTGCGCGGTCATGGGCGTCGTGAACGTGACCCCGGACTCCTTCTCCGACGGCGGCCGCTGGTTCGACACCACGGCCGCCGTCAAACACGGGCTCCACCTCGTCGCCGAAGGCGCCGACCTCGTCGACGTCGGCGGCGAGTCCACCCGACCCGGCGCCAGCCGCGTCGACGAGGAGGAAGAACTCCGCCGGGTCGTCCCCGTCGTCCGCGGCCTCGCCGCCGAAGGCGTCACCGTCTCCGTCGACACCATGCGCGCCTCCGTCGCCCACGCGGCCGTCGCCGCGGGCGCCGCCCTCGTCAACGACGTCAGCGGCGGCCTCGCCGACCCCGACATGGTCCCCGCCGTCGCCGCCGCCGAAGTCCCCTTCGTCGTCATGCACTGGCGCGGCTTCAGCCAGGACATGAACAGCCTCGCCGTCTACGACGACGTCGTCCACGAAGTCGTCACCGAACTCCGACAGCGCATGGAAGCCGTCGTCGAAGGCGGCGTCACCCCCGAACGGATCGTCATCGACCCCGGCCTCGGCTTCGCCAAACTCGCCCCCCACGACCTGGCCCTCGTCGCCCACCTCCCCGAACTCCGCGCCCTCGGCAGGCCCCTGCTCGTCGCCGCCTCCCGCAAGCGCTTCCTCGGCCACGTCCTCACCCGCGAAGGCGCCACCCCACCCCCCGCCCGCGAACGCGACGCCGCCACCGCCGCCGTCTCCGCCATCGCCGCCCACGAAGGCGCCTGGGCCGTCCGCGTCCACGAGGTCAGAGCCACCGCCGACGCCGTCCGGGTCGCCAGAGCCGTCGAGGGAGCCGCGTGACCCACCAGACCGACACCGAAGCGGTCGAAGCCGCCAACACCGCCTTCTACGAAGCGATGGAACGCGGCGACTTCGAGGAGATCTCCGAGCTCTGGCTCGACGACGGCGCCACCCCCATCAGCTGTGTCCACCCCGGCTGGCCCGTACTCTCCGGCCGCGGCGAGGTACTCCGCTCGTACGCCCTGATCATGGCGAACACCGAATACATCCAGTTCTTCCTGACCGACACCAAGGTCTCCCTCGCCGGCGACGTGGCCGTCGTCACCTGCACCGAGAACATCCTCAGCGGCGGACCCGCCGAGGACGGCGCCGAACTCGGACCCCTCGTGGGTCAGCTCGTCGTCGCCACCAATGTGTTCCGCCGCACATTCGACGGCTGGCGGATCTGGTCCCACCACGGCTCCCCCGTCCTCACCGAAACGGACGACGAAGAGGACGAGGAATCCGGCTCCTGACAGGGTTCCCCGGTCCTTTCGGGTGACCCCGGGGATTGGAATCCAGCACTCTGGGTAGGGGCCGCACCCAGCCCCTGTGGCCCTCGCCGCAGCCCCCCGTGGGCAAGCGCTGTCGGTGCTCGCAGGTAGATTCGATGCTGGACACCCGGCCGTCCGCACCCGGCTGCGTGGCCACAAGAACTACGACAGCAGGAGTGATTCGCGTGGATCGTGTCGCGCTGCGCGGCCTCAAGGCCCGAGGACACCACGGCGTGTTCCCCAAGGAACGCGAAGAAGGCCAGACCTTCATCGTGGACCTCGTCCTGGGCCTGGACACCCGACCCGCGGCAGCCGACGACGACCTGACGAAGACCGTGCACTACGGCGTCGTCGCAGAGGAAGTCGTCGATGTCGTCCAGGGCGAGCCCGTCGACCTGATCGAGACGCTCGCCGAACGCATCGCCCAGCAGTGCCTCAAGCACGCGGGCGTCCAGGAGGTCGAAGTCGTCGTCCACAAGCCGGACGCACCGATCACGGTCCCCTTCGACGACGTGACCATCACCATCACCCGGAGCCGAGTATGAAAAGCACGCACAGCGACCCCACCGTGCAGCCCGTACCCGCCTCCGTCGTGGAAGCGGTCGACGCCGCCGACGTGACGCTCTCCAACCCCAAGTGGGCCGTCATCGCCCTCGGCGCCAACCTCGGCAACCGCCTGGAGACCCTCCAGGGCGCCGTCGACGCCCTCGAAGACACCCCCGGCCTCCGGGTCAAGGCCGTCTCCCCCGTCTACGAGACGGAGCCCTGGGGCGTCGAGCCCGGCTCCCAGCCCTCCTACCTCAACGCGGTCGCCCTCGTGAAGACGACGCTGCCGCCCAGCTCCCTCCTGGAGCGCGCCCACGCCGTCGAGGAGGCCTTCCACCGCGTCCGCGAGGAGCGCTGGGGCGCACGCACCATCGACGTCGACATCGTGGCCTACGCCGACGTGGTCTCCGACGACCCCGTCCTCACGCTCCCGCACCCCCGCGCCCACCAGCGCGCCTTCGTCCTCGCCCCCTGGCACGACGTGGACCCCGAGGCCAAGCTGCCCGGACACGGCCCCGTCGCCGACCTCCTCACCGCGATCGGCAACGAGGGCGTCGTGCCGCGCGTCGACCTGGAACTCCGTCTGCCCGAGTAGTCGTTACGCTCGTGGAGCATCGCCCCCACGACGACACGAAGGACACCCGGTGAAACAACTGCGGCTCAAGGTTCTCGCCGGACTGTTCGTCGTGGCCGGAATCCTGTCCTGGGGCGCAGCACGCCTCTGGGACGCGGTGGGCACCCTGCCCAGCGTGCCGCTCGCCGCACCGATCGTCCTCGCGGCCATCGCGGTCGTCCTGACCGCGACGGCACTCTCCATCCGCTCCCGCCTGAAGGCCCAGCGCGAGCGCCGCCCCGGCGCAAAGGGCGTCGAGCCGCTCATGGCGGCCCGCGCGGTCGTCTTCGGCCAGGCGAGCGCCCTGGTCGCCGCCCTGGTCGCCGGCATGTACGGCGGCACGGGCGTCTTCCTCCTCGGCTCCCTGGACATCCCGGCCCGACGCGACCAGGCGATCTACGCCGGCTTCTCGGTCCTGGCAGGCATCGCCGTGATCGCGGCGGCCCTCTTCCTGGAGCGCGTCTGCAAACTCCCGGAGGACGAGGACCACAACGGCAAGGGCGCAGCGCCGGTGGCCTAGCGGCAGAGTTCGTCGATGTCGTCGGAGAAGCTCGGGAACTCGGCCCGGGCCTCGACGACGATCTCCCGGGCGCCCCGGCGCGGGGTGGTGGCATGCCGCCCCGCCAGCTCGGCCAGCGCCTCGTCGGGCCGCGCCCCGCGCTCCACGTACAGAGCGGCCTCCATGGGCCCGAAGCCGTCGGCCAGCACCCACAGGAAGTCGGACAGGCTCCCGGCCACCACGCCGCGCTCCCCCTCCGACCCCATGAACACCACGGGCTGCTCGGCAAGCGACCGCCCCGGTCGCACGCACCAGACGGCGGCGAGCCCGCCGGTCCCGTCCTGCCCGAAGACCCGGTAGGCACCGCCGTCGAGCTCGTGGTTACCGGTCCAGTGCCGCAGCCAGTCGGTGGTCTCCTCGGCGGAGTCGAAGGCGTCGTACGGCTCGAAGTCGACCCCCTCGCCCTCGTCGTAGTCGAACTCCGCCCGGGCGACATCGGCCAGCGCGGGAGGAAAACGGCGGTCGTCGCCGGTCGTCTCGATCATCCGCGCAGGCTAACGGCCGCCGCTGACACAGCGGCCTACCAGGGCTCACGCACGAGATGACCGTTCACCAGGAACGTGGGGTGGGGTTCGAGCCGGTAGCTGTAGAACGTGAAGGGCTTCGTGCCGAGAGCGGGGCGGGGGCGGATTTCGTGGACCTGGATCCAGGAGGATTCCGGAGGGTCGATGGGGTGGTGCTCGGGGACGAAGGTGCCGCGGCTCCGCCAGCGATCGGTCACGACAAGCCGCGAGGCCAGTCCACGCTTCGAAGGGGTGAACCGCGCGCCGATGATCCGTGCCAGCTCCGCGAGGAACGGGACGTTGGCACTCACGATCATGCGTGCCGGCCAGCGCTTGATGCGGCAACCGTCACCGTCGACGTATCCGTCGAGGAACCCGTTGAACGTTTCGATGTCCCGCAGCACCACCCGCGGAAAGCGCTGCCGCATGTGATGGGCGTCCCCGCCCACGTAGTGCCGCATCGCGTCGGTGAGGTACGAGGAGACCACCCGCACACGAAAGCCCGGCAGATCCCGCTTCAGATAGCCGGACGGCCGAGTCACCGCCTCAAGACGTGCGGGAAGGCCCGTGCAGGCTGTGAGCGCGGTCGCGTACCGGGTCGCGAAGTCTTCCTCGTTCACGACCAGCGACACATAGTTCTTGCCCACTGTGCCATCGGCACACGTGGCACCCACGAAGTAGCCGAATTCGTAGCCCGACCTGATCGTCGGCCGCTCCCGGCACAGCTTCCGTGCCGGCGTCCAGCCGATCGTCGTCCCAGCCGCATCCCCAGCAGGCGTCCACCCATCTGGCGTGGCCAGCAGTAGATCCGGGCTGCTGATGAACGCCATGTGGTCCGTGACCACCTCGACAGCCGTGCGCGCCTTCACCGCCGTTACCTCTACGACCGTGGTCTGCACCGTCCGGTCGCCGTCCAGCGTCCACATCGCGCTGCCGGGAGCCACGTTCTTCGCCTGAACGCAGCCTTCAACCAGGTTCACCAGCTGCTTGCTGGAAAGCCCGTACCCCATACCGATCCTCCCCGATCAGTGACCAACTCCACCGATCAAGGACGGTATGGGGCAGTACGGAAAGAGCGCCCTTAACGTGCCAATATCAGGGACATGGCCTCGGCACGTGTAGTAGCGTCACGCAGCTGACCACGCACCGCCGAGGTCGTCGTCTTCGCGCCCGGCTTGCGGATGCCGCGCAGCGACATGCACATGTGCTCGGCCTCGATCACGACGATCGCTCCACGCGCGTCAAGGATCTTCATCAGCGAATCGGCAACCTGCGTCGTCAGACGCTCCTGCACCTGTGGACGCCGAGCGAAGACGTCGACCAGGCGCGCCAGCTTCGAGAGCCCCGTGATCTTTCCACTTTCCGCCGGGATGTAGCCCACATGCGCCACACCGTGGAACGGGAGCAAGTGATGTTCACAGAAGGAAACCAGCTCGATGTCCTTCACGAGGACCATTTCATCGTGCCCGATGTCAAACGTCGTGGTCAGAACATCCTCAGGCTCCTGACGCATCCCTGACAGCAGTTCCCTGTATGCACGCGCAACGCGCGCAGGGGTCTCCAGCAAACCCTCACGGTCGGGGTCCTCGCCGACCGCGATGAGAAGCTCCCGCACGGCGTTCTCGGCGCGCTTCTCGTCGAACTCGCCGATCGTGCCCTCGCCGTCCAGCGTCACCGGGTCGGTCATCAGTGCCTCGTTCCATATGACTCTTGGCGCGAAATGGCCGCGCCCCCACAGGCTAGAACCTGTGGGGGCGCGGCTTCCATTCCGGGGTGGTGGAGGTCAGGCCTCCGGGGCCTCCTCGGGGGCGACCTCGATCGCCTTCGTGGTCTCCACCGGCGCGCTGCCGTTCGCGCCGTTCGTCAGTGCGAGCTCCTTGGGGGAGAGCACCGGCGGGCGGGTCGAGGGCGTGCGGCGGGAGGAGCCGGTCCAGGCCGGGCGGGCCGGGCGCTTGACGATGGGGGCGAAGATCTCGGCGATCTCCTCCTTGCCCAGCGTCTCCCTCTCCAGGAGCTGCAGGACCAGGTTGTCGAGAACGTCGCGGTTCTCGACGAGGATCTCCCACGCCTCGTTGTGCGCGGTCTCGATGAGCTTCTTGACCTCTTCGTCGACCAGCGCGGCGACCTCTTCCGAGTAGTCGCGCTGGTGCGCCATCTCACGGCCGAGGAACGGTTCGGTGTTGTCGCCGCCGAACTTGATGGCGCCGAGCCGCTCGGTCATGCCGTACTGGGTGACCATCGCGCGTGCGGTGGCCGTGGCCTTCTCGATGTCGTTCGCCGCGCCCGTGGTCGGGTCGTGGAAGACGAGCTCTTCGGCCGCGCGTCCGCCCAGCATGTACGCGAGCTGGTCGAGCATCTCGTTGCGGGTGGTCGAGTACTTGTCCTCGTCCGGGAGCACCATCGTGTAGCCCAGGGCGCGGCCGCGGGACAGGATGGTGATCTTGTGGACGGGGTCGGAGTTCGGCGAGGCCGCTGCGACGAGGGCGTGGCCGCCCTCGTGGTAGGCGGTGATCTTCTTCTCCTTGTCCGACATGATCCGGGTCCGCTTCTGCGGGCCCGCGACCACACGGTCGATCGCCTCGTCCAGTGAGTGGTTGTCGATCAGCTTCTTGTCCGAGCGGGCGGTGAGGAGCGCCGCTTCGTTCAGGACGTTGGAGAGATCGGCACCGGTGAAGCCGGGGGTGCGTCGGGCGACGGCGCCGAGGTCGACGTCCGGGGCGACCGGCTTGCCCTTCTGGTGGACCTTGAGGATCTCGAGGCGGCCCTGCATGTCCGGTCGGTCGACGGCGATCTGCCGGTCGAATCGGCCGGGGCGCAGCAGCGCCGGGTCGAGGATGTCGGGCCGGTTCGTGGCGGCGATCAGGATGACGCCGCCCTTCACGTCGAAGCCGTCCATCTCGACGAGGAGCTGGTTGAGGGTCTGCTCGCGCTCGTCGTGGCCACCGCCGAGACCGGCACCGCGGTGACGGCCGACGGCGTCGATCTCGTCGACGAAGACGATCGCCGGGGCGTTCGCCTTGGCCTGCTCGAAGAGGTCGCGGACACGGGAGGCACCGACACCGACGAACATCTCGACGAAGTCGGAGCCGGAGATCGAGTAGAACGGGACGCCGGCCTCGCCCGCGACGGCGCGCGCGAGGAGGGTCTTGCCGGTTCCGGGCGGGCCGTAGAGCAGCACGCCCTTGGGGATCTTGGCGCCGACGGCCTGGAATTTCGCCGGCTCCTGGAGGAATTCCTTGATCTCGTGGAGTTCCTCGACGGCCTCGTCGGATCCCGCCACATCGGCGAAGGTGGTCTTCGGGGTGTCCTTGGTGATGAGCTTGGCCTTGGACTTCCCGAAGTTCATGACTCGGGAGCCGCCGCCCTGCATCTGGTTCATCAGGAACAGGAAGACGAGCACGATGAGAACGAAGGGGAGCAGCGAGAGCAGCACCGACAGGAACGGGCTCTGGCGCTCCGGGGAGACGGTGTAGCCCTTGTCCAGGGCGCCGGAGGCGGCCTGGTCCTGGAGCGTGGTGGTCAGGTTGGCGCCCTGGTCACCGATGTAGCTGGCCTGGATCTTGGTGCTGCCGCCGTACTTGTCCTTGTCGGCGCCCTTCTTGAGCTCGACCTTGATGACCTGCTCGTCGCCGGTCGTCAGCTTGACCTGGTCGGCCTGCTTGTCATTGATCGCCTGGACGACCTTGCTGGTGTCCACCGTCTTGTAGCCCTCGGACGAGCCGACGACCTGCATCAGCACGACCACGGCGAGGACGGCCAGCACGATCCACATGACCGGCCCACGGAAGTATCGCTTCACGTCCATCCATACGGAGCGAGAACGCTCCGTCCCTCCTGCCCGTAGGTAAATGCTGCTGTGAGAGCTGCTGTGAGAAAAAGCTGTTCTTCGGAAGGTACCTCAGCACGGGGACCCGTGACCGCCTTCCCTTGCTCCAACGGCGGGAGGGCGGTACGGGTTCCCGTGGCTTCAGCCCCCGTAGACGTGCGGCGCGAGTGTGCCGACGAAGGGGAGGTTGCGGTACTTCTCCGCGTAGTCGAGGCCGTAGCCGACGACGAACTCGTTGGGGATGTCGAAGCCGATCCACTTCACGTCGATGGCGACCTTGGCGGCGTCCGGCTTGCGCAGGAGGGTGCAGACCTCGAGGGAGGCCGGTTCGCGCGAGCCGAGGTTCGACAGCAGCCATGACAGGGTCAGGCCGGAGTCGATGATGTCCTCGACGATCAGGACGTGCTTGCCCTTGATGTCGGTGTCGAGGTCCTTGAGGATCCGCACGACGCCGGAGGACTGGGTGCCGGCGCCGTAGGAGGAGACGGCCATCCAGTCCATGGTGACGGGGGTGGACAGCGCGCGCGCCAGGTCCGCCATCACCATCACGGCGCCCTTGAGGACGCCGACGATGAGCAGGTCCTTGCCCGCGTACTCCGCGTCGATCTTCGCGGCCAGCTCGGCCAGCTTCGCGTCGATCTCTTCCTTGGTGATGAGCACCGACTTGAGGTCGGTGCCCATGTCCTTCTCGTTCACCCGGGTCACTTTCGTTGCAGCTTGCGTCAGCCTTGCCGAATGACCAGTCTGCCACCCTGGCGCCGTGCCTCGACGCGGCCGGGCAGATTGATGGCTCCTTGGCCGCGCCAGCCGGTGATGAGCCTGTCGACCTCTTCGATGTGGCGGGCGAAGAGGGATCCGGCGGGTGCGCCTTCGGCGATCATGGCGCGGCGCAGGATGCGGCGGCGGACGGCGGGCGGGAGTCCGTAGAGCTTGGCGCATTCGAGCCGGCCGGCTTCGTCGCGTACGGAGGTCTCCGCGTCGGCGGCCCAGGAGTCGAGGGCGTCGGCGTCGTCGCGGGAGAGCTGGGCCGTGCGGGCGAGGGCTTCGACGACGCCTTTGCCGAGGGCCTTCTCGAGGGCGGGGAGGCCTTCGTGGCGGAGGCGGGAGCGGGTGTAGGCGGGGTCCGCGTTGTGGGGGTCGTCCCAGACGGCGAGTTCTTGGGCGACGCAGGCCTTGCGGACGGTCTGCCGGTCGAGCTCGAGGAAGGGGCGGCGGTAGCGTCCGGCGGCGCCGGAGACGGCGGCCATGCCGGAGAGGGAGCGGATGCCTGAGCCGCGGGCGAGGCCGAGGAGGACGGTTTCGGCCTGGTCGTCGCGGGTGTGGCCGAGCAGGACGGCGGTGGCGCCGTGGCGTTCGGCGGCGTCGTCGAGGGCGGCGTAGCGGGCGTCGCGGGCGGCGGCTTCGGGTCCTCCTTCGCGGCCGACGGTGACGGTGACGGCTTCGACGGGGTCGAGGCCGAGTGCGGCCATGCGTCCGGCGACCTCGGTGGCTCGCTGGTCGGAGCCGTCCTGGAGGCCGTGATCGACGGTGATGCCGCCGGCGCGGACGGCGAGTTTGCGGGCTTCGAAGGCGAGTGCGGAGGCGAGCGCCATGGAGTCGGCGCCGCCGGAGCAGGCGACAAGCACGAGGGGGTGCTTGTCGGGTGTCGCGGCGGGGTCTGTCCGGTGCTCGGTGATGACGTCGTGGAGTACGCGGCGGACCGCCAGGCGTATCGCCGCGACCGCAGGATGGGGACCCATGTCCGGTGCCCTTCGTGATGGGGTGGGGTGCCTCGGTCGGAGTCTTAACGGTCGGAAGAGGGGTTTCGGTCACTCAGAGTGCGTCGATGGTGACAGAACCTGGCCGTTACCCGAGCATTGCACGCCCCACCCTTTGCCTAGGGTCCCTCGGATGGGTGATTGGTGGTGTGTTCTTCCGTCGTACGACGCACCCGTCTCACGAGTCTGCCTTACGGTGCACCCTCGCCACCCAGTCGGCCGGTTTGGCGATCTCGGCCTTGGTGGGGAGTGTGTTCGGGGAGGTCCAGACGCGGTTGAAGCCGTCCATGCCGACCTGATCGACGACGGCACGGACGAAGCGCTCCCCGTCGCGGTACTGGCGCAGTTTGGCGTCGAGGCCGAGGAGTTTGCGCAGGGCGAGGTCGAGGCGGGAGGCGCCGCGGGCGCGGCGCTGCTGGAACTTCTCGCGGATCTCGGCGACGGAGGGCACGACCTGGGGGCCGACGCCGTCCATCACGTAGTCGGCGTGGCCTTCGAGGAGGGACATGACGGCGGTGAGGCGGCCGAGGATCTCGCGTTGCTCGGGGGTCTGTACGAGTTCGACGAGGGAGGGGCCGGGTTCGCCTTCCTCTCCTTCGGGGCGGCCGCCGGCGAGGGCCTGGGCGGCTTCGCGCAGTCGTTCGACGACGGTGGAGGGGTCGACCTCGGTCGCGCCGAGGAAGGACTGGATCTCGCCCTGAAGGTGGTCGCGGAGCCAGGGCACGGCTGTGAACTGGGTGCGGTGGGTCTCCTCGTGGAGGCAGACCCAGAGCCTGAAGTCGTGGGGTTCGACGGCGAGTTCGCGTTCGACGTGGACGATGTTGGGGGCGACGAGGAGGAGTCGGCCGCCGCCGTTGTCCCCGGCGGGGAGTTCGCGGGTGGCGGGGGCGAAGGTCTCGTACTGGCCGAGGATCCGGGAGGCGAGGAAGGACAGGAGCATGCCGAGTTCGACGCCGGTGACCTTGCCGCCGACGGTGCCGAGGACGGTGCCGCCGGGGGTGTTGGAGCGGCGTTCCTGCATCTTGTCGAGGAGGGGGGAGAGCAGTTCGCGGAAGCCGGCGACGTTGGCCCTGACCCAGCCGGCTCGGTCCACGACGAGGACGGGTGTGTCCCGTGGTTCGTGGCCTTCGGGGATCATTCGGGTGAAGGCCCTGACGTGTTCCTCGGAGGCCTTGGCGTGGCGGCGCAGCTCCGCGACGACCTCGCGGGCCTCGTCCCGGCTCACCTCCGGGCCGGGCCTCAGCAGTCGGGTCGCGGTCGCGACCGCGAGATTCCAGTCGACCATCTCGGCACCACCGATGCTCGTCATGCGTCAACCGTACGTTCTCGACGCGTGTTCGGTGAGGCTTCGGACCTGTTCAGCCCTGGGGGGCGAGTGCGGCGGAGAGCCGGTCGAGGGCGGGTTGGGCCGTGTAGGGCGAGGTGGTCCGTCCGGCGAGGAAGGCGAAGGCGAGGAGTCGGCCGTCGGCGGTGACGACGGTTCCGGCGAGTGTGTTGACGCCTGTCAGGGTGCCGGTCTTGGCGCGGACGAGGCCGGCTCCATTGGTGGCGGGTGCGGTGTCGAAGCGGCTTTCGAGGGTGCCGCTGAAGCCGCCGACGGGCAGGCCGGTGAGGACGGGGCGCAGTGCGGGGCGGGTGGGGTCGGCCGCCCGGGTGAGGAGGCCGGTGAGCAGGGCGGCGGAGAGCCGGTCGTCGCGGGAGAGGCCGCTCCCGTCGGCGAAGTGGGTGCCTGCGGTGGGGAGGCCGAGTGCGGTGAGTTCGGCCCGGACGGCTTCGCCGGCGCCGGCGAAGCTCGCGGGCTGCTCGTGGGCGAGGGCGGTCTGCCGGGCGAGGGCTTCGGCGAGGTCGTTGTCGCTGTGGGTGAGGGTGCGTTCGACGAGGGCGGAGAGGGGTGCCGACTCGGTACGGGCCAGGGGGGCGGCCTTGGGGTCCGTGCCGTTTTTGGGGGCGCGGGCGGGGGTGGGGCTGCCCTGGACGTTCGTACCGGCCTCGCCGAGGAGCTCGGCGAAGGCGGTGGCGGTGTCTCCGGCGGGGTCGGCGGTGCGCGGGGCGGGTCCGCTGTCGGAGTCGTCCAGGCGGCCCTCGTCGAGCATGAGGGCGCCGACGGGGGCGATGTTGTCGTTGGGACCTATGGGGTGACGGGCGGGGCCCTGGTAGAGGCTCGTGTCGTAGGCGACGCGTACGTCGGTGACGCCCCGGTCCTCGAGGGCGCGGGCGGTGCCGTCGGCCAGGGCCTTCAGCCGGGTGCGGTCCAGGGTGGGGTCGCCGCCGCCGACCAGGGTGACCGTGCGGCCGTCGGGGGAGGCGACGACGGTGGTGGGGATGCGGTGGTCGGGGCCGAGGGCGGAGAGGGCGGCGACCGACGTGGCGATCTTGATCGTGGACGCCGGGGTCATGGGGGTGGTGGCGCCCTCCCCGTAGAGCTGCTTCCCGGTGGCGACGTCGACGACGGAGGCGGTGCGCAGCGTGCCGAGGCCGGGGTCGGCGAGGAGCGGTACGAGGGTGGTGGCGAGGTCGCCCGGGAGGCTGGTGTCCGGGGCGTCGAGGGAGCGGAGCACTCCGGCGGCGCTGGGGGCGGGGGCGGGGCGCTGCGGGCCCGCGGGGGGCCTGGGGGCCGCGTGATGTGCGCCACCTGTCGGGGTCGCGGCGGCCGCCCGGGCGCGCTCGGCCTTACGCTGGCCGTTGTCCCACGGTCCGGCGGCGGTCACGGCTCCGGCGGCGAGGGCCAGACCCAGTACGGCGGAGCACGCCGTGAGCTGCCAGGTCCTCGGCTCCGGCATTGCTGACCAGCCCCTTTCGCGATCACACACAGGCGTGAGGGACACTTAATCACTGCGCGTCGTCGCAGGCATTCACATGTGTTGATTCAGGAGGAGCCACCCGTGGAGTTCGACGTCACCATCGAGATCCCGAAGGGGTCGCGGAACAAGTACGAGGTCGACCACGAGACGGGTCGCATCCGCCTGGACCGTCGTCTCTTCACCTCGACCAGCTACCCGGCCGACTACGGCTTCGTCGAGAACACCCTCGGCGAGGACGGCGACCC
The DNA here is from genome assembly GCF_042264065.1 of Streptomyces sp. NPDC056222. NCBI lineage: Bacteria > Bacillati > Actinomycetota > Actinomycetes > Kitasatosporales > Streptomycetaceae > Streptomyces > Streptomyces sp. NPDC056222. Next base: position 40,437 of record NZ_JBHJTL010000006.1, read on the forward strand.
GCTGGACGCGCTGGTCATCCTGGACGAGCCGACGTTCCCCGGCTGCCTGATCAAGTGCCGCGCCATCGGCATGTTCCGTATGACGGACGAGGCCGGCGGCGACGACAAGCTGCTGTGCGTCCCCGCGTCGGACCCGCGCGTCGAGCACCTGCGCGACATCCACCACGTGTCGGAGTTCGACCGTCTGGAGATCCAGCACTTCTTCGAGGTCTACAAGGACCTGGAGCCGGGCAAGTCCGTCGAGGGCGCCGACTGGGTCGGCCGCGCCGAGGCCGAGGCCGAGATCGAGGCCTCCTACAAGCGCCTGGAGGCGCAGGGCGGCGCCCACTGAGTGGGCCTCTGCTGAAGCTGTGACGGGCGGTGCACCTCGTGGGTGCGCCGCCCGTCTCGCGTGTTGTCGTATGCCCGTGCCCATACTGGGCAGACAGCGCGAATGGGAGTGAGGGCGAAGAGAGTGGTCGCGGAGGCGGACGGCCCGGAGGACCGGAAGCCGCAATCGGACGAGGCGCGCAGCGCCTTCACACAGCCGGCGGGGGTCGAGCAGCCGGCTGTTCCGGAGGAGGAGCATCCGACCTCCGAGTTCGCCGTTCCCGAGGGGCTGGCTCCGGAGCCGCCCGCCGAGCCCGAGGGTTCGGCGTTCGCTCCGCCGTCCACGTACTCCGCGAAGCACGCACCGCCGGCGTTCACGCCCGCCCATGGCATTCCGCTGGTGCGGCTGTCGAAGGACGCTCCGTGGCAGGACCGCATGCGGACCATGCTGCGGCTTCCGGTCGGGGACCGGCCGGTGCCGGAGACCCGCAAGGTGGAGGACGAGACGGGGCCCTCGGTGGGCCGTGTGCTGGACCTGACCCTGCGTATCGGTGAGCTGCTGCTCGCGGGTGGGGAGGGCGCGGAGGACGTCGAGGCGGCGATGTTCGCGATCTGCCGCAGTTACGGTCTGGACCGCTGCGAGCCGACCGTCACGTTCACGCTGCTGTCGATCACGTACCAGCCGTCGCTGGTGGACGATCCGATCACGGCGAACCGGACGGTTCGGCGCCGGGGCACGGACTACACCCGGCTGGCGGCGGTCTACCAGCTGCTGGCCGACATCAACGCGGAGGAGCACGACGTCACGCCGGAGGAGGCGTACCGGCGGCTCGCGGAGATCCGGCGGAACCGGCACCCGTACCCGGGCTGGGTGCTGACCATGGCGGCGGGTGTCCTGGCGGGCGCGGCCTCGGTGCTGCTGGGCGGTGACCTCACGGTCTTCTTCGTGGCGGCGCTGGGCGCGGTGCTGGGGGACCGGCTGGCGTGGCTGTGCGCGGGGCGCGGGCTGCCGGAGTTCTACCAGTTCCTGGTGGCGGCGATGCCGCCGGCCGCGATGGGGGTGCTGCTGACTCTGCTGCACGCCGATCTGCGGCCCTCGGCGGTCATCACGGGTGGTCTGTTCGCCCTGATCCCGGGGCGGGCCCTGGTGGCGGCCGTGCAGGACGGTCTGACCGGCTTCTACATCACGGCCTCGGCCCGGCTCCTGGAGGTCGGGTACTTCTTCGTGGCGATCGTGGTGGGCGTGCTGTCGGTGCTGTACGTGGCCGTGCAGTTCGACGCGGAGCTGAACCCGGAGGGGGCGCTCGGTCTGGTCGAGCGGCCGGTGGTGCAGATCCTGGCGGCGATGGTGCTGTGCGCGACGTTCGCGATCCTGTTGCAGCAGTCGCGGGCGACGGTGCTGTTCGCGACGTTGAACGGCGGAGTGGCGTGGGTCATCTACGCGTCGATCGCGGTCACGGCGGACGGCTCTGCGGTGATGGCGACGGCGGTGGCGGCCGGCCTGGTGGGTCTCTTCGGGCAGCTGATCGCCCGGTACGAGCACACGTCGTCCCTGCCGTACGTGACGGCGGCGATCGGGCCGCTGCTGCCGGGTTCGGCGACGTACTTCGGGGTGCTCTCGATCGCGCAGAACAACCTGGACCAGGGCTTCGCCAACCTGGCGAAGGCGGCGGCCCTGGCCCTGGCGATCGCGATCGGGGTGAACCTGGGAGGCGAGCTGGCCCGCCTCTTCATGCAGGCTCCGGGCGCGGCGGCGGCCCGCCGCGCCGCGAAGCGGACGCGTGGTTTCTAGGCGGGGTCCGGGCCGGACGACCGTCCGGCCCGGGGGCACCGACTAGCGCTTGGCGTGGCGGCCGCGCTCGGTGGGGGTGTCCTGGTCGTCCTGGTCGCCCTGGGCGCGGGCCTTCTTGGACTGCGAGCGGGCGCGCAGGTACTCGATCACGATCGGGATCACGGAGATCACGACGATCAGGATGAGGATCGCCTCGATGTGCTCGTGGACGAAGTCGATCTTGCCGAGGGAGGCGCCGAGCAGGGTCACGCCCGCGCCCCACAGCACGCCGCCGATGATGTTGAACGTGATGAACGAGCGGTAGTTCATCCGGCTCACACCGGCGATGATCGGCGTGAACGTGCGCACGATCGGGACGAAGCGGGCCAGGATCAGCGACTTCGGGCCGTGCTTCTCGAAGAACTCGTGCGCCTTCTCCACGTTCTCCTGCTTGAAGAGCTTGGAGTCGGGGCGCTTGAAGAGGGCCGGGCCGACCTTGCGGCCGAAGAGGTAGCCCACCTGGTCGCCGATGATGGCGGCGGCCACGATGAGCGTGCAGACGAGCCAGAGCGGCGTGTCCAGCTTTCCGGTGGTCACCAGCAGGCCGGTGGTGAAGAGCAGCGAGTCGCCGGGCAGGAAGAACCCGATGAGCAGGCCGGACTCGGCGAAGACGATGACGAGGACACCGATCAGGCCGAAGGTCTGAATCAGATAATCCGGGTCCAGCCAGCTCGGTCCGAGGGCAAGCGTATTCACGGGTTCCGGGCTCCTGCGGTTGATGGGGGCATGGGACGGCTGCCCCAAAGTATCAACGCTTTCTTACGACCTCGGGTTCCATCCGGCTCCCACCGGGCCCCTCCGGGATGCGAGGGCGGACGGCCGGGCCGAGGCTGGGGGCCAGGAGGTGGATGCGGATGGGCATCGAGGAGTACGGAGGCGGTCAGGGACCGCAGCCCGACGTGCTGGTCGTCACGACCAACGACGTTCCCGGCTACGAGGTGCGTCAGGTGATCGGCGAGGTCTTCGGTCTGACCGTGCGCTCGCGGCATCTGGGCAGCCAGATCGGCGCGGGGCTGAAGTCGATGATCGGCGGGGAGCTGAAGGGTCTGACGAAGACCCTGGTGGAGACCCGCAACCAGGCGATGGAGCGGCTGGTGGAGCAGGCGAAGGCGCGCGGTGCCAACGCCGTGCTGATGTTCCGCTTCGATGTGACGGAGGCGGCGGACGTGGGGACGGAGGTCTGCGCGTACGGCACGGCAGCGGTGATCGCTCCTCGCGCCTGAACGGGCGGCGACACCCCCAACTCTCGGGGTGTTGTGCGCCTTTTGTCCCCTTATGGTGGGGCGGTGGCCACCGATACCCCGTCGTCCGCGCCCCCGCCCCACGTCCCCGAGACGCCCCTGCGTCTCCTACTACCGCAGATCCTGCCCGCCCTCGTCGTGGGTGTGCTGGCGAGTCTGCTCTTCCTCGCGATCGAGCGGATCTCCGAGGAGTTCGAGCACGTCCTGTGGGACACCCTTCCGGACGCCCTGGGCATCGGCGGCTACTCCTCGCTCTGGATGATCGTCATGCTCACCGCGACGGGCATCGCGGTCGGGCTCGTCGTCTGGAAGGTTCCCGGGCACGCGGGCCCCGACCCGGCCTCCACCGGGCTCGAAAGCCCCCCAGTGGCCCCTTCGGTCGTCCCCGGGCTGCTGCTGGCGGGCACACTCGCGCTGGCCGGCGGGGTCAGCCTCGGCCCGGAGAATCCGATCATCGCGGCCAACATCGCGCTCGCCTACTGGCTCGGCCGCAAGGTGGCTCCTGCCGCCCCCGGCGCGCTGTGGGTCGTGCTCGCCTCCTCCGCCACCATCGGTGCCCTCTTCGGCACGCCGGTGGCCGCGGCCCTGGTCATCTCCGAGGCCCTCACCCACCAGCCCGGCGCCCGGGGCTCGTTGTGGGACCGCCTCTTCGCCCCGCTGGTCGCCGCCGGGGCCGGGGCGATGACCACCTCGCTGCTCACGGACTTCACCTTCGACCTGTCGCTGCCTCAGGTGCCCCACCCCGGATGGGGCGACCTGCTCGCCGCGATGGTCGTGGCCACCGCCGCGGCCCTGTTCGGCCTCCTCGCCTGCTACGGCTTCCCTCATGTCCACCGGGCTTTCAAGAGACTGAACCACCCCATGCTGATGCTGCCCCTCGGAGGCCTGGTCCTCGGCCTCCTCGGCGCGCTCGGCGGGCCCCTGACCCTCTTCAAGGGCCTGGAACAGGTCAAAGAGCTCTCCGCGAACATCGGCGGCTATTCCTCGGGCGATCTGGCGAAGATGGCCGTGGTCAAGCTCGTCGCCCTGGTGATCGCCGCCTCCTGCGGCTTCCGCGGCGGCCGGATCTTCCCTGCCGTGTTCATCGGTGTCGCGTTCGGCATGTTCGCCCAGGCGCTCGTGCCGGAGATCCCCCCGGCCGTCGCCGTCTCCGCCGGTGTGCTCGGCGTGCTGCTCGCAACCACCCGGCAGGGCTGGGTGAGCCTCTTCGTCGCGGGCGTCCTCGCCCCCCAGCCCTCGATGTTCGCCGTGCTCTGTCTGGCCTCCCTGCCCGCCTGGCTGGTCGTCACCGGCCGCCCCCTGCTCGAACTGGACGAGTCGGGCCGCGCCCTTCGTTGAACCACCCCCGGACTGCACCGATACACCCCCAGAAGGAGCCCCCATGGCACTGCACAAGGGTCACGCCGAACCCGAGCCGGATCGGCACCTCGCCCTCAACCCCTTCTACGGCCTGGCCAACCCGGTCGGCGGCATGACCGAGGCGCCGCCCATCCACCGGCTGCCCGACGGCCCTCTGCCTCCCATGAGCGCCTATCAGGTGGTCCACGACGAGCTGATGCTTGACGGCAACTCCCGGCTCAACCTGGCCACTTTCGTCACCACCTGGATGGAGCCCCAGGCCGGGGTCCTGATGGCGGAGTGCCGCGACAAGAACATGATCGACAAGGACGAGTACCCGCGCACAGCCGAACTGGAGCGGCGCTGCGTGGCCATGCTCGCCAACCTCTGGAACGCCCCGGACCCTTCGACCGCCGTCGGCTGCTCCACCACCGGCTCCAGCGAGGCGTGCATGCTCGCCGGCATGGCCCTCAAGCGCCGCTGGGCCAAGCGGAACCCCGACCGCTACCCGGCGAGCGCCCGGCCCAATCTGGTGATGGGTGTCAACGTCCAGGTCTGCTGGGAGAAGTTCTGCAACTTCTGGGAGGTCGAGGCCCGGCTCGTGCCCATGGAGGGCGACCGCTTCCACATGGACGCGGAGTCGGCCGCCGCCCTCTGCGACGAGAACACCATCGGCGTGGTCGCCGTGCTCGGCTCGACCTTCGACGGCTCCTACGAGCCGGTCGCGGAGATCTGCGCCGCGCTCGACGCCCTCCAGGAACGGACCGGGCTCGACATCCCCGTCCACGTCGACGGCGCGTCGGGCGCGATGATCGCCCCGTTCGTGGACGAGGACCTGGTCTGGGACTTCCGGCTGCCCCGGGTCGCCTCGATCAACACCTCCGGTCACAAGTACGGCCTCGTCTACCCGGGCGTGGGCTGGGCTCTGTGGCGCTCGCCGGAGGAGCTCCCCGAGGAGCTGGTCTTCCGGGTCAACTACCTCGGCGGCGACATGCCCACCTTCGCTCTCAACTTCTCCCGGCCGGGCGCCCAGGTCGTCGCGCAGTACTACACGTTCCTGCGGCTCGGCCGGGAGGGCTACCGGGCCGTCCAGCAGACCACCCGGGACGTCGCCCGCACGATCTCCGAACGGATCGAGGCGATCGGCGAGTTCCGCCTCCTCACCCGCGGCGACCAACTGCCGGTCTTCGCGTTCACCACCGCCCCCGACGTCGGCCGCTTCGACGTCTTCGACGTCTCGCGCCGACTGCGGGAGCGCGGCTGGCTCGTCCCGGCGTACACCTTCCCCGCCAACCGGGAGGACCTGTCCGTGCTGCGTGTGGTCTGCCGCAACGGCTTCTCGGCCGACCTCGCGGGGCTGTTCATCGAGGACGTGAAACGGATCCTGCCCGACCTGCGACGTCAGTCCGGCCCTTCGGCCGACAGCAAGGCGGCCGCCACCTCCTTCCACCACTGAGCACACCGGCCGCCCTTCACGGGCTCTCGCCCTCGCACCCCAGGCCGAACTCCGCCCAGCGCTCGCCGTCGACGGATATGTCGTACAGACAGCTGGTGTTGTGGCGGAGCAGCCCGAGGGGCGTGCGGCGGGTGAAGGTCGTGCCCTCGCCCGAGGGGCGGAAACTGCTGCCGCCGTCGAGGCTCACGTACTCCCGGTCCTCGGCTCCGATCAGCACCCGGCCGCCGGGGCCCGGAACGGGGATCCCCAGGAGCGTACGGGGCTCGATCATCGGCCCCGTCGTCCACATGCGCTGCCAGGTCCGGCCGCCGTCCAGAGAACGGTGCAGCGCCCGCATGGGGTTCTTGACGGGGTCACCGCCCTTCAACTCCCCCATCTCCGCCGCGTAGACGACGGACCGGCCGACCGCGACCGCCGTGTACCGGCCGGGCTCGGTGGTCGGGCTCGGCAGCCGGCTCACCGACCAACTGCGGCCCTGGTCCCGCGACACGGCCACGGCGGCCCGCCCCGACAGCGGGTCGGTCCCCGAGGCCCACCACGAGCCGTCGGGCTCCGCCACCTCGGCCGGCCTCGGACGCGCCCCGAGCAGCGGCCCCTCGGCGAGGGCGCGCCGCCGCCCGTCCTCCGGTGAGATCACGACCAGCCGCTGCCGGACGCAGTCGTCCACCCATGCCCCGGCGGGCTGCGCGCAGTCGGTGGTGAGCACGGCCCCGGCCGGTATCACCGGGGTCGTACCGACCGTCCTCAGGTCGCCGACGCGCCAGCTGCGACCGCCGTCACGGGTGAACCAGGTCCGCCGCTTCTCGGGCTCGGCACCGCCCTCCTCGATCAGGGCGCGCCCGGGCCCGAGCGCCAGCAGCTGGGACGAGATGCCGTCCGTCCCCCGGGTCTCGGGCAGTGGGGAGCTCCGCAGCACCCAGCTCTTCGCGCCCCGGTCGAGGACGGCCACATGCTGCCTGCAGAAGCCGTTCTCCGGCAGCCGCTCGTCCGTCACGCAGTCGGCGAGCAGGGCGAATCCGCTGCCGTCGGAGGCGAATCCCAGGGAGTGCGACCACCCGGGGAGCTGCCGCCCGGACGGTATCCGCGGCGGCGGGACGGCCGATGCGCCCGAACCGGCGCCCGCCGTCCCATCCGTACGCGAAGAGCCGGGAGAGCCCGACCCCGCAGAACCCGGACCCGGAGAGCCCGGAGAGCCCGAAGACCCCGAGCCCCCCGAGCCCGTACAAGCCGTCAACACCAGCGCCACGACGGCGCCGGCCACTCCGAAGAGCCTGCGCATCGCACGTCCCCCGTCCCTTCGCCCGGTCCGCGGTGAACCGTCTGCCCTAGTTACACCGCTCGACCGGTTCGGGTTCCCGCTACACGCTCAGCCGCCTGAACTTCCTTACCGCCAGCGGGAAGAAGACCGCGAGCAGCAGCAGCGGCCACACCACCGCCGCCATCACGTGCCCCGGCTCACCGCCCGGGTTGCCGAAGAGGTCCCGTACCGCCGTCGCCGTCGCCGACATCGGGTTCCACTCGACGACCGTGCCGAGCCACCCCGGCATGGACCCCGGCGCGGCGAACGCGTTGGAGAGGAAGCCGATCGGCCAGACCAGGATCTGTACGGCCATCACCAGCTCCGGCCGCCCCGCCACCATCGCGAGGTAGATCCCGATCCACAGCATCGCGAAGCGCAGCAGGAGCAGCAGGCCCATGGCCCCGAGGAAGGCGCCGAAGCCGCCGTGCGCCCGCCAGCCGATCGCGTACCCGACGCCGACCATCACCACAAGGCCGGCCGCGGACTGGAGCATGTCGGCGACCGAACGTCCCACGAGCACCGCGCCGTCGACCATGGGCATCGAGCGGAAGCGGTCGATCACGCCCTTGTTCAGGTCCTGGGTGACGGCGGTCATCGTGCCTTCGAGGCCGAAGACCATCGTCAGCGTGAGCATGCCGGGCACGAGGTAGTCGACGTACGCGCCCTCGATCTCCCGGCCACCGCCGACGAGATAGCCGAACATCAGCAGCATCATGACCGGGAAGGCGAGGCCGACCACCATCACGACCGGCTGCCGCGCCCAGTGGGCCAGTTCCCGCCGGGTCATCGTCCAGCAGTCGCTCATCACATACGCCGCGCTCATGCCGCCACCTCCGCTTCCTCGTCCTTCACGTCGCCGGTCAGGTGGAGGAAGACCTCGTCGAGGGTCGGCCGCCGCAGGGCGATGTCCTCCGCCTCGATCCCGGCCGCCTCCAGAGCCCGCACGGTCTCGGCCAACGCCGCCATCCGGTCCGTGACGGGCGCGCTGATCCGCCGCCGGTCGGCGTCCACCACCACCTCGGCCCCGGGGGCGGGCAGCAGCCGCGCCGCCTCGGCGAGCCGCCGCCCGTCCCGCAGGACGACGTCGATGCGGTCGCCGCCGACCTTGGCCTTCAGCTCGTCGGCCGTGCCGTCGGCGACGACCCGGCCGTGGTCGACGACCGAGATCCGGTCGGCGAGCTGGTCGGCCTCCTCCAGGTACTGCGTGGTGAGCAGGACGGTCGTCCCCCCGCCCACCAGGGAGCGCACCGACTCCCACACCTCGCCGCGGCCGCGCGGGTCGAGTCCGGTCGTGGGCTCGTCCAGGAAGAGCACCTCCGGCTCCGTGATCAGCGAGGCCGCGAGGTCCAGACGGCGACGCATGCCGCCGCTGAACTGCTTGACGGGCTTGCGTCCGGTGTCCGCGAGCCCGAACCGCTCCAGGAGCTCGTCGGCCCGGGCGCCGGCCCGTCGGGCGCCCAGGTGGTACAGCCGCCCGAACATCTCCAGGTTCTGCCGGCCGCCCAGCTCCTCGTCGACGGCCGCGTGCTGCCCGAGGAGCCCGATCCTGCGACGCACCTCGGCCGCCTGGGTACGGACGTCGAAGCCCGCCACCCGCACCAGGCCCTCCTCGTGCCGCAGCAGCGTGGCCAGGATCCGTACCGTCGTGGTCTTGCCCGCGCCGTTGGGGCCGAGCAGGCCGTGCACCGTGCCGGTGCCGACGACCAGGTCGAGGCCGTCGAGCGCCGGCTTGTCCCCGTACCGCTTCCGCGCGCCTTCGACGACGATCGCGTCAGTCATCCGTCTCCTCCAGTCGAGCCGATCGGCTCAGTAGTCAAATTTGACCACCGCCAGAAGGTATGCCCCCTCCCTCGATTAGTCAAACTTGATTAGTCTTGATGTCCGTCCGGGCGACCCGTCGCGTACGGGTTCTCCTCACCCTCGGCGAGCACCCCCACGAAGGGCTCCCCGCCCTCACCCGCGAAGGAGTACGCACCCGCCTCGATCCGCTCGATCAGGCCGAGCGTCCACTCCTTGCCGGCGTCCGCCGAGTGGACCCAGAGGTGCATGATCTCGCCGATGTGCCCGAGCTGCTGCGGGCCGCCCTCCGGCGTGTAGTACTCGGTGACGGCGGCGCGCCACTCGTCGAGCGCCCGCACCCGCGCGCGCAGCAGCTCGACGACCTCCGTCCGGGGGAGGTCGACGATGAACCCGATCCCCGCGGACAGGACGTCCATCTTCTGGTCGTACGTCGTCAGCGCCTCGCGCAGCAGCGCGAAGTACTCCTCCGTACCCTTCTCCGTCACCTCGTACTCGGTCCGCGGCGGGCCACCCGCCGTGCTCGGCGCGATCTCGTACGCATGCAGCAGACCTTGCTTGGCCATCTGCTTGAGCGCGTGGTAGATCGAGCCGGGCTTGGCGTTGGACCACTCGTGCGCGCCCCAGAACTCCAGGTCGTTGCGGACCTGGTAGCCGTGGGCGCGCCCGTGCTGGCGGACCGCGCCGAGAACGAGCAGTCGGATCGCTGACACCTTCGCACCTCCTAGTCAATTTTGACTAGGGTACGCGTGACAGGCCCGGCACCGTCAGCCCCACGCCATCAGTCCGCCGCCGGGGTTCAGCTCCCGCGCTCGTCACCCGGGGCCTCCGCGGGAACAAGGGCAACCATGAGATGTCCTTCCTGGCACGAAAGAGATGGTGGGTGCCGGGGAGCTCTCCTCTCCCGACACCCACCACGTTACGAACCCTTGAGGACAGCTTCTGTCCTAGAAGGGGAACTGGCTCCGCCCGTGCTGGATCGAGATCCACTTCTGGGTCGTGAAGGCGTCGATCATCGCGTCGCCGTTCAGCCGGCCGATGCCGGAGTGCTTCTCGCCGCCGAACGGCACGATCGGCTCGTCGGCCACGGTGCCGTCGTTGATGTGGATCATTCCGGTGTGGATGCGCTGGGCGACCCGTACGCCCCGCTCGATGTCACCGGTGTGGACGGCACCACTCAGGCCGTACGGAGTGTCGTTGGCGATGCGGATCGCCTCCTCCTCGCCGTCGAAGGGCAGGATGAGCGCCACCGGGCCGAAGATCTCCTGGCTCAGCACGGGAGCGTCGGCCGGGAGGTCGGTCAGGACCGACGGGGAGACGACGTTGCCGTCCGCCGAGCCGTGCAGCAGGGCCGTCGCGCCGCCCGCCACCGCCTGCTCGACCACGGCCGAGACCGACTCCGCCTGCTGGGAGTTGATGAGGGGCCCGATGTGGGTGGCGGGGTCGGCGGGGTCGCCGACGCGCAGCGTCTTCACCTTGGCGACGAACTTCTCGGTGAACTCCGCCTCCAGGGTGCGGTCCACCAGGATCCGGTTGGCGGCCATGCAGACCTGGCCCTGGTGCACGAAGCGGCTGAAGACGGCCGCGTCCACCGCGTAGTCGACGTCGGCGTCCTCGAGGACGATCAGGGCGCTGTTGCCACCCAGTTCGAGGACGGCGTGCTTGAAGTTCTGCGCGCAGACGGTGGCGACGTGGCGGCCGACCTTGTCGGAGCCGGTGAAGGAGATGACCTTCGGGACCGGGTGGGTCAGCAGCGCGTCGCCGATCTCGGCGATGTCGGTCACGACCACGTTCAGCAGTCCGGCCGGCAGACCCGCGTCCTCCAGGACCTTGGCGACGAGCATGCCGCCGCAGATCGGGGTGTTCTGGTGCGGCTTGAGGACGACCGCGTTGCCGAGGGCGAGCGCCGGGGCGACCGACTTGATCGAAAGGAGGAAGGGGAAGTTGAAGGGAGAGATGACGCCGACGACACCGACCGGGAGGCGGTAGACGCGGTTTTCCTTGCCGTCGACCGGAGAGGGCAGGATCCGGCCCTCGGGGCGCAGCGCCAGCTGGATCGCCTCGCGCAGGAACTCCTTGGCGAGGTGCAGCTCGAAGGCCGCCTTCAGGCGCGTGCCGCCGAGCTCGGCCATGATCGTGCCGGCGAGCTCCTGCTCGCGGTCCTCGACGATCCGCAGAGCGCGCTCGAAGACGAGCCTGCGGGTGTACGGGTTGGTCTCGGCCCACTCGCGCTGGGCGCGCTCGGCGGCGCGGTAGGCGTGGTCGACCTCGTCGGCGGTGGCGACAGTGATCGAGGCGAGCTTCTCACCGGTGTACGGGTTGAAGTCGATGATGTCCCACGAGCCGCTGCCGGGCTTCCACTCGCCGTCTATGTACTGGTGGGCCAGGTCGGTGAAGTAGGACATGTATGGAGACCCCTTAACCCGCGGTGGCGGACACTGTGGCAACGCTGATGTCACGTCATCGTACTTACGTGCTACGTGAGTTGGAGGAGTCCCCTGAGAAGGTCGCGACTTTCGGCCGGATCGGGACTGTCCTCGCGCAGCCGCTCCATCACGCGTGCGTACTGGGCGACTTCCTCGCGCTTGTCGAGGTAGAGGGCGCTGGTCAACTGCTCCAGATAGACGACGTCGGAGAGGTCGGACTCCGGGAAGCTCAGCATGGTGAACGCGCCGCTCTCGCCGGCGTGCCCGCCGTAGCTGAACGGCATGACCTGGAGCGTGACGTTGGGGTGCTCGGAGATCTCGATGAGATGCCTCAACTGGCCCTGCATCACGGCCCGGTCGCCGTAGGGGCGGCGCAGCGCCGCTTCGTCCAGGACGGCGTGGAACTGCGGGGCGCTCTCGGAGACGAGGACCTTCTGGCGCTCCAGGCGGAGCGCGACGCGGCGCTCGATCTCGGCGCGCGGGGCGTCGGGGATACCGCGGGCGACAACGGCGTGTGCGTACGCCTCGGTCTGCAACAGGCCGTGCACGAACTGGACTTCGTAGATGCGGATGAGGGAGGCGGCGCCTTCCAGGCCGATGTAGGTCTGGAACCAGCCCGGCAGGACGTCGCCGAAGCTGTGCCACCAGCCGGCGACATTGGCCTCGCGGGCCAGCCCGAGGAGTGAGCCGCGCTCGGACTCGTCGCTGACGCCGTAGAGCGTGAGCAGGTCCTCGACATCCCTGGCCTTGAAGCTCACCCTGCCCAACTCCATACGGCTGATCTTGGATTCGGACGCGCGGATCGAGTAGCCGGCCGCCTCGCGGGTGATGCCGCGCGACTCGCGCAACCGCCTCAGTTGCGAACCCAGCAGGATGCGCCGCACCACGCTCCCGCTCGCTCCGCTCGATTCGACTGCGGTCACGGCTCCAGCCTCTCCTTCGCGGGTCTCGGGCTCCCGGATTGTGCCACTAAACGCTTCAGCCCGTACACATTCGATTACGGAAAGGCGGCAAGTTCAGGGCGACTTCCTGATCAGGAGGAAATCAGTCGGCAGAAGATATGCACAAAATCGGCACGGGGATGGACAGGTCCGGCGCGTGCACGTGCATCTGCCCTTGCATCCCTTGGTCGCATTCGGAACCATGGACCCCGCGCAGCTGCGTACTCGTTCGTGTTGTCGCACCACAGTCGCGATTCCCGGGAGTGCCTCGCATGGGGACGAATGGATCGACCATGCTCGAGCCGTTACGGCAGGGGCTTCCGCCGATCGATCCCGCGGCCGTCTCCACCTCCGCCTCCTGCGCGCTGCCACCCCGCTACGAAGCGGTGCGCGGTGCACGGAAGTTCACACAGGCGACGCTCGCGCAGTGGGAGTTGACCGAGCGTTTCGACGATGTCGCGCTGGTCGTCTCCGAACTCGTCACCAACGCCCTGCGGCACGCGCTGCCGTCGGACGCGCCCCAGGACGAGGGCGGCCGGCCCACTCCCCCGGTCCGCCTGCACCTGATGCGCTGGACGAGCCGTCTGGTGTGTGCCGTACGCGATCCGAGCCACCGGAGCCCGGAGACACGTGAGGCCGACGAGGACTTCGCGGCGGAATCCGGCCGGGGGCTGTTCCTGGTGGACTCCTTCAGCGACGGCTGGGGATGGCACCCGCTGGCCGGGACGCTCCAGGGCAAGGTCGTCTGGGCGCTGTTCCGGCTCGGCCCGGAGTGACGGGCCGTACATGACGTACACGAGAAGGGCCCCCGCCCCAGCCGGGGCCCTTCTCGTCGCGACCGCCCGCCGCGGCCGCTCACACCAGGTGGTCGAACTCCCCGTCCTTGACGCCGAGCAGCAGCGCCTCTATCTCGGCGGGCGTGTAGACGAGTGCGGGTCCGTCGGGGTGGCGCGAGTTGCGAACGGCAACGTTGCCACCGGGCAGCTTGGCGAACTCCACACAGGATCCCTGGGAGTTGCTGTGCCGGCTCTTCTGCCATACGACACCGTCAAGTTCCGTGGCCGCCATGCCGTTGTACGCATGATGCGCATGATGCACTGGTAGCTCCCCGAGATGCTTGATGCAGGTGTCAACTTCCTCGGATCATAGCTGTGTTCATATGCCAATGCATGAGCAGATGCACGTGCACGGGGGGTGGCGTATCGACTACGCCACTCAGCGTGCTACCGACGAGTATGAGTCATGGCCGGTCCCCGCCCTCCTCCGGCAGGGCCTGCGACATCTCGCCCGATTTCCTCCACCCGCCCGCTCCCCCCGGGTCGCTTCCGGGGATGTCACGTCCGGGAGCCCATGCTCGTCCCATGAGCATGACTGACACCAGGAATGTGCTGCTGGCAGGGGCGAGCGGGGTCTTCGGCCGCCACGTCGCCGAGGAACTCACCGCGGCCGGACACACCGTGCTGGGGCTGGGCCGCGGGGCGGAGAACGACGTCGTCGCCGACCTCATGGACCGGGACGCGCTGCTCCGGGCGGTGGACGGGTTGGAGGTGGACACCGTCGTGCACGCGGCGACCGCGCTGCGCGAGCCTCCGCTGAGGCACCGGGACATGGCCACGACCGACGCGCTGCGGGTCGCCGGGACCACCCATCTGGTCGAGGCGGCGCGCGCGGTGGGGGCGCGGCGGATGATCGCCGAGTCGATGGTCTTCGGGTACGGGTACCGGGACTTCGGGGAGCGGGTGATCACGGAGGGCGACGTCTTCGGTCCGACCGGCCTGGACGCGCCGTCCCAGCGGCATGTGGACGCCATGCGGACCAAGGAGGAGCTGATGCTCGGGACCGAGGGGATCGAGGGCGTCGCGCTGCGGTTCGGCGTGTTCTACGGCCCCGGGGGCACCGAGACCATCGTGGATCTGCTGCGGAAGCGGAAGCTGCCGGCGGTCGCCGACCGGGGCAAGGTGCTGCCCTGGGTCCACCTGCAGGACGCGGCGCGCGCGGTGGCGCTGGCGGTCGAGGGCGGACGGCCGGGGCAGGCGTACAACATCGTGGACGACGCCCCGATGGGCTTCGGCGCGCATGTGCGCGCGGTCGCCGCGGTGTTCGGCACTCCGAGGCCGATGACGGTGCCGGCCTGGATGACCCGGCCGATGTCGTACGCGCACACGATCTCGACCACGAACCTGCGGGTCTCCAACGCCAGGGCGGAGGCCGAGCTCGGCTGGACACCGCGGTACCGGGACTGCGCGGCGGGTCTCGCCGCGCTGACCGAGTGGTGAGCGGCCGGCCCGAGGTACCGGGCCGGACCGGACGGAGGCGGGCGAAGCCGCTCAGTCGGACCGGACGGGGGCAGGCGAAGTCGCTCCGCCAGACCGGACGGGGGCCGACCGGGCCGAGGCCCGCGGGGGACCGGCCCGCGTCCGATGGGCACGCGGCCGACCGGGCCGAAGCGGCCGGCCCCAGGCCGACCGGCCCGAAGTCGACCCGGCCACGGCCGACCCGCCCGAAGTCGGCAAGGTCACGGCGGACCGGGCCGAGGTCGGCGAGGTCACGTCGGACCGGCCGAGGTCGGCGAAGTCACGTCGGACCGGCCGAGGTCGACCGTGCAGGCCGGACCGGGCCGAGGTCGGCGAGGTCACGTCGGACCGGCCGAGGTCGACCGTGCGGGCCGGATCTCGTCAGCGCGTGTCGCGGATCTCCCGGTGTCCGCGTCCCAACCCCGCCGCGTTCGCGGCGCTCGTGCCGTGGGTCCAGCCCGCCTCGTCCCACATCGCGCGGACGCGGGTCGTCCGTGTCTCGGGGAACATCTCGTCCGCGCGGGACGTGACCGCGACCTCACGGGAGGCCAGTACCGGCAGGAGCGTCGGGGTCTCGGAGGCCACGCGGCGGGAGGTGGACGCCAGGCGCGTGCCGAGGCGGTTCGCGTACGCGAGCAGGAACGACTGCCGGAAGGACTTCGTACGCTTCCGGCCGCCCGCCCGCTGCTCCGCCTCCGCCCTCGTCATCGCCGCGGTGCCCTGAACCAGGAGCGAGGTGTACAGCAGCTCCACCGGATCCAGGTCCGCCTCGAAGCCGACGACCGTCGAGAAGCCGTACGCCTCGTTCCACACGGCCCGGCAG
Source organism: Streptomyces sp. NPDC056222 (assembly GCF_042264065.1). Lineage (NCBI taxonomy): Bacteria > Bacillati > Actinomycetota > Actinomycetes > Kitasatosporales > Streptomycetaceae > Streptomyces > Streptomyces sp. NPDC056222. The sequence continues at coordinate 56,193 of NZ_JBHJTL010000006.1, forward strand.
TGGTTCGCCTCCGCCACCGCGTCCAGCAGGATCGCCTTGGCCTGCTCGTACGGCGGCTCCACCCCGATCCGGACGGCGCCCGGCACATCGCCCGAGGGCGTGCGTGACTCCAGCGCCGCCTCGTCCAGGCTGTGGCGGGCCATCAGCTCCTGCGCCTTGGCCGTCAGCGCCTCCGCCTCCTCCGGGTAGCCCGTCGCCTCCGCCTTGGCGAGCAGGGCACGGACGCGCGTCAGCATCCGCGGCTCCCCCGCCACGGCGGCCGGCAGCACGTCACCGGGCACCGGACCCACCGGCTCCAGGGACGGCAGCCGGACGAGGAGGCCGTACAGCTCCAGGGTCGTCGTCGCCGAGGAGAAGCGGTCCGCCCGGACGGGGGTGGTGTCGAGGTCGGCCAGTTGCGCGGCCCAGCGGTGCGGCAGCCGCTCGTAGCGGCCCGTCTCGGAGGTGATCAGGGCGCCCGCCAGCCGCATGTGCTCCTCGGCCAGGTCCCGCCGCACCAGCCGTACGAGATCCGCAGGCTGCCAGCCCCGCTCCCACGCCCGCCGTACGAACTCCTCGCCCCGGCGCGCCAGTTCGGCGTCCGCCGTCCGGTCCGCCGCGAGCAGGGACGCCGCCGTGTCCAGGGCCGTCTCGTCGTCCGTGTAGAGGGCCTCGAAGGCCTGCTCGACCGTGCTCGTCGTGCTCACGACTGCTTCGCGTCCCATTCCTCGCGCGCCCGACCGATCACCGCACGGTGGTCGAGCGACCAGTCGATCAGCTGCTTGATCAGATGCGTCATGCTGTGGCCCGTCTCCGTCAGCGCGTACTCCACCTGCGGCGGCGTCGTCGGATACACCGTCCGCGTCACCAGCCCGTCCCGCTCCAGACGGCGCAGCGTCAGCGTGAGCATCCGCTGCGAGATGCCGGTGACCAGCCGCTGCAGCTCCTTGAACCGCTTGGGCCCCGCCGCAAGTTCGACGACGACATGGACGGTCCACTTGTCGCCGAGGCGGTCCTGCACGTCCCGTACTCCGCACTCCTCCGCGCAGCTCACGACCGGGTCGGTGGTTACCTCCGTGTGCCCCACTGACATCAATGTGCCTCCTTCCGGGATCCGCGCGCTCGTCCAAGGATGAGTGTCACCGAACACGATCACGAAATCGGGGGAATCATGCTGCTCGTCACCGGTGTCTCCGGCGGTCTCGGCTCGCTCGTCGCGGAGCGCCTCGCAGGCCGCGACGGCGTCGTCCTCGGCACACGCGCCGGGCTGCCCGGCACCCGCCTCGTCGACTTCGACGAGCCCGGCACCCTGCCGGAGGCCTTCGCCGGGGTCGAGACCCTGCTGCTGATCTCGGCCGGCTACGGCGAGGACGACACGGTCGTCGCCCGCCACGAGGCTGTCATATCCGCCGCCGAGCGGGCCGGGGTCGGCCACATCGTCTACACCAGCCTCTCCGGCGACGGCGACCACCTCACGTACTCCCTCGCCCACCGCTGGACCGAGCGGCGGCTCCGGCGGTCCGGCGTGAACTGGACGGTCCTGCGCAACGGGCTCTACGCCGAGTTCCTCACCTGGATCGCCACCCCGGACGCCGACAACCGCATCACCGGCCCCCTCGGCGAGGGCCGGCTCGCCGCCGTGGCCCGCGAGGACCTCGCCGAGATCGCGGTCACCGTCGCCACCGCACCGGCCGCGCACGCCGGCCGCACGTACGAGCTCGTCGGCGAGCGCCCGCTGGGCGGGGCCGACCTGGCGCGGGCGCTGGGCGCCGAGTACGCCCCGGGCACGCTCGCCGAGGCGCGGGCGGCCATCGCCGCCTCCGGCGCCGCACCGTTCCAGGTCCCGATGCTGACGGGCACGTACTCGGCCGTCGCGCACGGCTTCATGGACGGCACGGGGGTGGAGAGCAGCCTGCGGCAGCTGCTGGGGCGCGAGCCGCTGGACGCGCTCGAGGTGTTCGTGGCGGCCGTACGCAAGGGGTAGGGCGAGGGGGCGTTCCACCGGCAGGGGTGGGGCGTTCCACCGGCAGGGGTGGGGCATTCCGCCGGCAGGGGTGGGGCATTCCGCCGGGGGGTGGGGCTTTCCTGCCCCCCGGGGGGTAGGGCCAGGCCTACCTCGTGGACGCCCTCCAGTGGTCGTGATCCCCGAACGGGAAGACGGTTCGCTGGAGCCATGACCTCAACGCCCTCAACGCCCCACTCCGACACCGCCGTTCGGCTCGTCGCGCTCCACCGTCACCACCGCGACGTCCGCGCCCTGGACGGTGTCGACCTCGACTTCCGTACCGGGACCTTCACCGCCGTCATGGGCCCCTCGGGGTCCGGCAAGTCCACGCTGCTCCAGTGCGCGGCCGGTCTGGACCGGCCCACGAGCGGGAGCGTCCAGGTGGGCGGGATCTCCCTCGAAGGGCTGAGCGAGCGTCGGCTCACGCTGCTGCGGCGGGACCGGATCGGCTTCGTCTTCCAGTCCTTCAACCTGCTGCCCTCGCTCACCGCCGCGCAGAACGTGGCACTGCCGCTGCGACTCGCGGGGCGACGGGTGTCCCGGGGCGAGGTGCGCGCGGCGCTGGAACGGGTCGGGCTCGGCGGGCGGGAGTCGCACCGTCCCGGGGAGCTGTCCGGCGGGCAGCAGCAACGGGTCGCGATCGCCCGGGCGTTGATCACCCGGTCGGCGGTGCTCTTCGGGGACGAGCCGACCGGAGCCCTCGACTCCACCACCAGTCGTGAGGTGCTGACGATGCTGCAGGAGCTGGTGGACCGGGACGGCCAGACGATCGTCATGGTGACGCACGACCCGGTGGCGGCGGCTCGGGCGGACCGGGTGGTGTTCCTGGTCGACGGGCGGGTCGAGGGGGAGCTGTACGGGCCCACGGTCGAGCGGGTCGCGGCCCGCATGGCCGGCCTGGAGACCGCGACGGAGACGGCGAGCGCGTCCGGGGCGGAGGCCGTCCCGTGCTGACCGTCGTCCTCTCCGGTCTCCGCGCCCGCTGGGCCGCCTTCCTCGGCAGCTTCGTCGCCCTCGCCCTCGGGGTCGGGCTCCTCACCACCATGGGTCTCGGCCTCGCCTCGACCTTCGACGCCCCGGAGCGGGAACCGCGGCGGTTCGCGGACGCGCCCGTGGTGGTGAAGGGGAAGGACGCGGTCACCGTCGACGTCCGGCGGGGGCCGGACACCGCCTCCGTATCGCGCAGGCTCGACCGTCCACAGCCTGTGGATATCGAACTGCTTGCCGAGCTGAAGGCCCGCTGGACCGTCACCACGGCCGGCGGCCCCGACGCCGTCGGCGTCCACGGCCCCGCCGCCGAGATCCGTACCCTCGTGGGCGACCGCGGTCAGGTCCTCACCGGGAACGAGCGGCGGCTCGCCGACCCCGAGCCCGAGCGGGACGCCGAGGCGCTCGTCGCCCTCAACTCCCTTCTCGGCACGGCCGGTGGCGTCACCACCTTCGTCTCCGTCTTCGTCGTCGCCTCCACCTTCGCCTTCGCGGTCGCCCTGCGGCGGCGGGAGTTCGGCCTGCTGCGCACCGCCGGGGCCACCCCCGGCCAGGTCCGGCGGATGCTGCGCGCCGAGGCCGCCGGCGTCGGCATCGTCGCCTCGGCCGCCGGCTGCGCGCTCGGCGCGTGGGGCGCGCCCTGGCTGGCGCGGGCGCTCGTCGACGGCGCACTCGCCCCCGACTGGTTCGCGATCGGCAGCGCCACCTGGCCGCTGCACGCCGCCTTCTGGACGGGGGTGACCGTCGCCCTCGCCGGGGCGGTCGCCGCCTCCCGCCGGGCCGGGAAGGTCGGCCCGACGGCCGCGCTGCGCGAGGCGGACGTCGACACCGACGTCCTGCCCCTCGGCCGGGCGCTGCTCGGCACGGGGCTGCTCCTGACGGGGGCCGGGCTGCTGGTGTGGACCGGGTTCACCGACCCGTCGTCGCTGCTCAAGCGCAAGACGTACACGACCCTGCCGATGCTCCTGATCACCGGCGTCGCCCTGCTCGCCCCGCTGCTCGTCCGTCCGGTGGCGCGCGCCCTGCGGCTGCCGGGGGCGACGGGGATGCTCGTACGGGAGAACAGCGCGGCGGCGGTGCGGCGTACCGCCGCCGTGGCCGCGCCGGTCCTCGTCACGGTGGCGCTGGCCGGCTCGCTCCTGGGCTCGGCGACGACGGTGACGAGCACGAAGGCCGAGGAGGCGCGGGAGCAGACGGCCGCTCGGCACGTGGTCACCGGCGAGGACCTGCGGCCGGTCCCCGGCGCCTCGGCGACAGCGACGACATCCGTCTTCGTACGGGACGGGGACGCGGCGCTCGTGAAGTACGGGGCCCGGGCCGTCTCCGACCCGGCTGCCTTCGCGGATCTGGCGCGGCTGCCGGTGAAGGCCGGGGACGTGCGGGACCTCGACGACCGGTCGATCGTCGTCAACGAGGAGTGGGAGCGGCGGTCCGTCGGCGAGGTCGTCGACGTGTGGCTCGCGGACGGCAGCGGCCCGGTGAAGCTGCGGGTCGTGGCGGTCCTGGCACTCGGGACGGGCGACAACGGCCCGTACGTGACACGGGCGAACGCACCGGGCGCGGCCGTGGACCGGATCGAGGCGTCCGGCGTGGGTCCCGAGGCACTCGCGGCGGCGGGCGGGACGGTGCGGACGGTCGAGGAGTGGGCCGCCGCCACGCACCCCACGACCAGCCCGCAGACCCGGCTCGGGCTGCTCCTGGTGCTCGGCATCGCGCTCGTCTACACCGTGATCGCCCTCGCCAACACCCTCCTGATGGCGACGTCGGTACGCGGCGCGGAGCTGGCCGCGCTCCGGCTGGCCGGCGCCACACGGGCGCAGATCCTCCGGGTCGTGACGGGCGAGGCCGCCCTGGCGGTGGCGATCGGGGCGGCCCTCGGACTGGCGGTGACGGCGGTCAACCTGGGCGCCCTGGGCGTGGGCCTCGCGGCCCTGTCTGCGCCGGTCTCCCTGTCGGTGCCGTGGACGGCGGTCGGCGCGGCGGCGGGGGTGTGCGCGGCGGTCGCCGTGACCGCCTCGGCGCTCCCCGCGTGGCGCGCCACGCGCTGACCGGCGAAGGTGGGTGGACGGGGCGGTGGCCGGGGTCGGAGCCGGGCCACCGCCCCGCCCTGTCAGCCCTGCGCGGCGTACGAGACGAAGGCGGCCCAGGCGGAGGGCGCGAGGTCCAGGTGGGGGATGTCGGTGTCCTTGGAGTCACGGACGTGGACGGCGCCGGGGGTGGTGGCGACCTCGACGCAGGAGTCGCCTTCGCTGCCACCGCTGTAACTGCTCTTGAACCACGCCAGCTCGGATTTGTGGATCATGTCTCTCCCAGCACGTGCTCGATGAAGACCAGTGACTCCCTCGGCGTGAGAGCCTGCGCCCGGATCATTCCATACCGCAGTTCCAAGATCCTCAGCTGTTTAAGGTCGGAAACGGGGCGCCCGTTGAAGGCGCCGGGCGAGCGGCCCACAGCCGTGCCATCGCCGAACTTCAGCATCTCGATACGCCCGTCCATGCTCGCGTGCGCATCAACGTGAGTGGGCATGACCTGAAGCGCGATGCTGCGGTGCAACTGGCACACCTCCAAGAGGTATTGGAGCTGCTGGCGCCAGACCATTGTGCCGCCGATCGGCCGCCGGAGGGTCGCCTCTTCCAGGACGAAGCTGAGCGCCGGCGCGGGCGAGCGGTCGTAGACGGCCCGGCGGGCCATTCGCGCGGCGAGATTCCGCTCCACCTCCTCCTGGGAGTAGGCGGGTTGCCGCATCTCGAACAGGGCCCTCGCATAATCGGGCGTCTGCAACAGCCCGTGGACGTAATTGCTCTCGTACCCCCCGATCTCGACCGCCCGCGCCTCCAACCGCGCCAAGTCCCGCACCTTCTTGGGATAGCGGACTTCTGCCACGTCAGCCTTCATGACGGCGATGAGCCCGCCCGCCCCCAGGGCGTCATCCACCTTGTCCAGGAACTCGGTGCGAGGAATGCGGGCGCCGCGCTCCACTTTGCGGATCAAGTCCTCGCCGTATCCGATCCGTTCGCCGAGCTCGGCGGCGCGCAGCCCCTTCGACTCGCGCCACTTCCTGATCTGCCGCCCCACCGCCGCGACCACCGCCGCACCCGACTCGTCCTCCGGGTCGACCTCCCAGCCCGGCTCTTCCGTCTCGTCCACGCTCACGCTCACGCCCGCCTCCGTGATGCCGTACCTGTGCTCAGCGCCGCATTACCCGACGGGCGCGCGGGACAGCCGGGACAGCGCCGGACAGTCTCGGGACAATCACCGTACGTAAGGGCGACTTCGCTGCGCAGCGTAACCACGGCTCCCCAGGCTGGGGGCATGAACCATGAATCGACTCAAGTAATGGCGCCTGTACGCCAGTTCGGAATCCAGCTCTCCGCTACGCGCAGGGGCGCCCGCCTCGCCCGGCTCCTGGCCGTCGAGCAGCTCCGGACCTGGGATCTGGGGGCCGTCGCGGAGAACGCCGCCCACGTCGTCGCCGAGCTCGCCGCCAACGCGGTGACCCACGGTCGCGTCCCCGGACGGGACTTCCACCTGGCGCTCTCGGCGACGGCGACCACGCTCCGTATCGAGGTGACCGACACCCGGGGCGACCGCGTCCCGGTCCTGAGGGGTACGGGCGTGGCCGAGTCGGGGCGGGGGCTGCTGCTCGTCGAGGCGCTCGCGGACCAGTGGGGAGTGTCGTCGGGGCCCGTGCCGCGCAAGACGGTCTGGGCGGTGATCGGGCTCCCGTGAGGCCGTTCCCGCCGCGTAGCGGGGGGCCGCGACGCGGCGGGCCACGACGCGGCGGGCCACGACGCGGCGGGCCACGACGGAAAAGCTTTAAAGAAACCGGGGGAAAGTACCCACCCCACCCCTCCAGCCTCCCCGTCGATCACCGGTCACTCACACGGGTGATCTGTGCCAACTGGGCTGGATTTGGGACCGGTTGCCTGGCATATGCTCTCGCCGACCCCAGACAGACGTCGGCCCTCGACGGGACTAGCGATCCCGACCGAGGGCCTGACCAACGAGGAAGTAGTCGCTTCCCCGATGGCTTACCAGCAGGAAGTAGTCGCTTCCCGATGGCTTATCAGCAGCCTAGCGCGACCCCACGTGCCGCCGGACTCATTCACGTCAATGTCCGCCACACGACCGGCTACACGGTCGTCGGCAACCACCTCGCCCAGCACCACGAGCTCTCACTGCTGGCGATCGGACTCGCCGTCCACATCCAGTCGCTGCCCGCCGGGGCCTCCGTCGGCATCAAGGCCATCGCCGACCGTTTCCCGGAGGGAGAGCTGCGTGTCGCCGCCGCCATGCGCGAGCTGGAGGCGGCGGGTTACCTGAAGCGCTTCAACGAGCGTCTGCCCAACGGGCGGCTGGTTCCGCGCACGGTCTCGTACAACCGACCAGGGGCTGAACCGGAGCCCCCGCCGGAGACGCCACCCACGCCACCGGTGCCGCCCCCGCCCCCGCCCCCGCCGCCCCCGGCTCCGCGCCCGGCCCCGGCCCCGGCGCCCAAACTTCCCCCGCCGCCCCCGCCGGCGCTTCCCCAGGCGCACCGCCCCGCCGCCGAACTCCTCGCCGGGCTGCGCCTGCACGAGCCCCGGCTTCTCCTCGCCGAGCGGGACGTCCGACGCCTCGCCCCCGGCGTCACCGCCTGGTTCGAGCGCGGTGCCCACCCCGACGCCGTCCGCCGCACCCTCTCCGCCTGCCTCCCCGACCAGCTCAGAAGCCCGGCCGGGCTCGTCGCCCACAGACTCACGGCCCTGCTGCCGCCACCCCTACCCGCCCGGCCACCGACCCCCGACCCCTTCCAGACCTGCGAAGACTGCGACCGGGCCTTCCGCTCTCCGGAGCCCGGCCGCTGCCGCGACTGCGAAGCCGAACGAAGAGAGGCCGCCTAGTGCCGCATCAGGCAACGTTCGCCCCAACCCAGCTCCGGGGAAACGGTCTGACCCACCCGTAGTAAGAGTTGTCGGTGGCGGCTGCCAAGCTGGCGCCGATAACTCCGCTCGCAGTGATCAACTGGGGTCCCGATGCCTGATGAACAATCCGGGTCTGTGCTGTCCTCGGTCAGCTTCGACGCCGCGTGGTGCGCCACCGACCTCGGCGAGTACCGCGCCTGCCGTTACACCTATGAGCGCTACCCGTACGAGAGCCTGCCGCCGCTCGACTCCAGCCAGTTCACAGGAGCTTTCCAGTGGCTCGGTGGCACCCAAGGCCACGACCCTGAGCAGGTCGCGAAGCTCAACGACTTGGCGGGGAGTCTGGCGGCCCGGAGCCTGTCTCTGCCGCAGGACTTCGTCGCTTTCCAGACCAGCGCGAATCTGTACGGCTCGCTGGACGAGGCCTCGGTGACTGGCTGCTGGACCGACATCTCGCAACCACTACCCAGCCCGGTCGAGCCTGGTTCCTTCCTCGTGCGGTTCCTGCGCGATCAGCAGGACTGCGTCATCTGGTACCTCTACCTCCGCTCCTCCGGCGAGGTGTTCGTGGTGCACTCCCACCTCGACTACGAGTACGAGTTCGAGGCCCAACGTGACAGGGAGGAGACAGAGGCTGACCTCGATGATGTGGAGGAGCAGACGGCCGCGATCCTCTGGTGTGCACCGTCGTTCGAGGAGTTCGCCCATCGCTTCTGGATCGAGAACCGTCTTTGGCATGCGGTCAACGGCGGCGACCTATCCCAGCTCGAACCGCAGTTGCGTAACTACTTGCATCACTACGCACCACCTGAGGTTTCCGCATGACGGCATATCAGGGCCCGCGCTACGCCCCCCGCAAGGACTTCGTCTACGGCGAGGACGTCACCATCGCCGACTGGACGATCTCGACCGAGGATCTGCCCCAGTACCCCTGACCACCTACTGGGACCTGGCACCGCGGGCGGCCCTGTGGGTACGCCCGTGCAAGCGCCCTCGAAGGTCGTTTTCGTCCAATGCGGGAGGAGGTCATCTCCGGGAGCAAGGCGGGAGCCGCCGCCGGAGCGGCGCTCGCTGCCAGGAAGGGCTACGGCGTCCGGATCTCCTCCTGTCCCCCTGACCCCGCACCCAGCGGAGCCCTTCGTTCCCACTCACGGAGGACTCATGGCAGGCTCATGCCACCATCGAGCCCAGGAGGAGTCATACACCAGCGTTTCTGGGCGACCGTTGCGGTCGCCCTCGCCCTTGTGATCTCAGGCATCGCCCCCGCCGCCGCCGACGAGGCGCCACCCGTCGTCACCGGTGCCGTCTTCAACAACCCGAAGGGAACGGCGGCCGAGCAGGACGCCGTGAAGAACCACATCATCCAGGCCATCGGCCGCACCCAAGGGGATCGCACCCTGCGGGCGGCCCTGTACGTCATGCAGGACCAGGACTTCACCGATGCCCTGGTCGCCGCGCACCTGCGCGGCGTCAACGTCCGCGTGGTCCTGGACCACAAGTCCGTCGAATCGCCCACCCCGGCACCCGCGCAGAACCTGATCGCCGCCCTGGGGACCGACAGGTCCCAGCGCTCCTGGGTTCAGGTGTGCACCGCAGGCGGCGCCTGCATCGCGGCCGGCGGCACCAACCCGATCAACCACAACAAGTTCTTCACCTTCTCCCGCGTCGGCGATGAGGGCGTCGCCGAGGACGTGGTCATCCAGAGCTCCGCCAACCAGACGGCGTCGGCCACCACCCGGCAGTGGAACAACGCGTACACCGTGGTCGGCAACACCGCCCTCTACACGGCGTACACCGACTACTTCAACGATCTCGCCGCGATGAGCAAGACGAGCGACTACTACCGGACGGGCGAAGCCGGCGACGCGAAGTACTACTTCTTCCCGCAGCAGAGCGGCGACATCGTGCTCGGCTTCCTGAACAACGTCTCCTGCACCGGGAACACGACCACCGGCACGACCTCCCACAAGACCATCGTGCGGATCGCCGCGTGGGCCCTGCACCGGGACGAGATCGCTACCAAGCTGCGCTCGCTGGCCGACCAGGACTGCTGGATCGAGATCGTCTACAAGGACTCCAACGATCTCGCGACGCTGCAGGGCCACCCCCGCATCAAGCCCTACCGCCTCGACGCCGGCGGCTACTTCGTCCACTCCAAGTACCTGCTCGTCGAGGGCAACTACGCGGGCCACCCGGACACGAAGTGGACCTTCACCGGCTCGCATAACCTGGACACCTCCTCCCTGCGGGAGAACGACGAGGCACTGATCCGCCTCGCCGGCGCGGCGGCACACGATGCCTACAAGGCGAACTTCCTCTCCATGCGGGCCGAGGCGGTCCTGCAGTGATCTTCTAAGGCAGCAGGATCAGCTTGCCGCGCGCATGGCCCGATTCGCTGAGTTCCTGGGCCCGGGCCGCTTCCTTCAACGGCAGGGCTTCCGCGACGCGGACCGTCAGGGCGCCTTCAACCGACAGGCCGGCGTGGGTGGTCAGCCAGGTGCGGGCGATCTCCGGGGGGACCGTGACGCCGGTGAAGACGATGCCGTGCTCCTCCGCGTCCACGGCCGCGATCGTGACGATGCGGTCCTTGGCGCCGCCCGTCAGCTCGATCGAGACCGGCAGCGTGTCGTGGCCCGCCGCGTCGAAGACCGCGTCGACGCCCTGGGGCGCGGCCGCGCGGACCCGATCGGCGAGGCCGTCGCCGTACGTCACCGGGATCGCGCCCAGTGAGCGCAGGTACGCGTGGTTGGGCTCCGAGGCGGTGCCGATCACCGTCACTCCTGCCGCCACCGCGAGCTGGACGGCCACCGAGCCGACCACGCCCGCCGCGCCGTGCAGGAGCAGGGTCTCGCCCCGCCCCACCCCGAGCAGCTCCAGGACCCGCTGCGCGGTCTCGCCGGCCACCGGGATGCTCGCGGCCTGCTCCCAGGTCAGTCCGGCCGGCTTGGGGGCGAAGACCTCGGCCAGGGCGTACTCGGCGTAGGCGCCGGTCGTCGTCCAGCCGAACACCTCGTCGCCGACCGCGACACCCGTGACGTCGGGGCCCAGCGCGTCCACCGTTCCGGCGAACTCCAGGCCGGGCACGGCGGGGAACGTCGTCGGGTAGAACGCCTCGACCCAGCCGTAACGGCGCTTGTGGTCGAGGGGGTTGACGCCGACCGCCGCCACCTTCACCCGCACCGCGCCGGCGCCGGGCTCGGGCACGGCCACCCCTGCCTCCTGACGCAGGACCTCCGGACCGCCGAACTCCTCGTACGTGATCGCTTCCATCTCGGCCTCCGTGGGCTCTCGTTGAACGCTCGCTGCTTCGATGGGACAAGCCTGCGATCACCACCCCCTCCGCTCCGCCCTCCCAACGGCCAGTACCACCTGGCCAAAAGGACAGCCGCCCCGCCCGGCCCCCTGACTACGCTGAGCGCATGGACGCGACGACGCTGACCACCGCGTACGAGATCATCCGGCAGCCGCTCGGGGAGATCCTGCCCCGCCTCTCGGCCGCCCTCGCGCCCCTGATCCCGCACCGGGGAGCCGCCGAACTCTCCACCCACTGCGCCCACTCGCCGTTCAAGACCGTCGGCGAGACCGAGCTGCTCGTCGCGGCCGAACTCACCACGATGCTGACGTCCGGCACCCCCGGAAGCCCGTGGCAGGGACGGGCCACGATCGGCGGCAGGGAGCGCGAGGTCGTCGCCGTCACCAGCGACGCGACAGCACGCCGTTCCGTCCTGGTCCTCGTCCGGGAGGACGGCTCCGCGCGCGTCGACGAGGACGGGCTCGCCGTGGCGCAAGGGCTCTGGGACCTGGTGACCAGCCACTTCGACCGGTTCGCGGTGGAGGCGATGCCGGGGGCGCTGGCGCGTTCGCGCGCGGCGGCCGACACCCGGGCACGGGTCGTCGCGGAGCTGTCGACGGCCCACGCGGCCGCCGTCTCCGGGGTGCTCGGGGTGCTGCGCAGCCGGGCGCTGGACGACTCGACGGCCCGGGCGACCGCCACCGACCTCGCGGCCTCCGCGCTGATCGAGATGCGTGCCGCGACCAAGCGGGACCGGGCGATCGCCGAGGAACCGGCCTCGGATGCCTTCGCCCGGCTCTCCGACGAACTGCGGCCGATGCTCCGGCACACCCCGGTGCGGCTCGAACTCGGCCCGCCGGGCTCCGAGCGTTCCCTCGCGGCGGACGTGGCGCACAGCGCGCGGGCCATCGTGCGGGCGCTGCTCCTGGTGGTTCTGGAGCAGGACTCCGTGCGCCGGGTCCACGTCGGCTGGCAGCTCACCGAGCACGAACTGCGGGCGACCGTCCGGGACGACGGGTCGGGCGCGCTCGAAGGCTGCGACCTGGGGGCGGGCAGCGTCACCGACCGGCTGGAGGTGCTGGGCGGACATCTGGACATGGAAGCGGTCCAGGGCTGGGGCACGACCATGACGGCCGTGATCCCGCTCGCCACCCCGGACGCTCCGCACGGTGGAGCGAACCCGCTCACCGACCTCGGCGAACGCGAACTGGAGGTCCTCACCCACCTCGCGCTCGGCCACCGCAACCGGCAGATCGCCCAGGAGCTCCACATCAGCGAGTCGACGGTGAAGTTCCACGTCGCCAAGATCCTTACGAAGCTGGGGGTGGGGTCGCGCGGGGAGGCGGCGGCGCTGTTCCACAGGGCGGCGTGACGGGACGCGCCCTGACGGGACGCGGCGTAGCGGGGCCCTGTCAGTGGTGGGTGCCAGACTCGCACCCATGAGCGAGAGGTGGGCGCTGGCGGGTGAGGCGGAGGGGGATGGAGCGCTGCTCGTCCCGCTCGGTCCCGACGGGCTGCCCGCCGGGCCGGTCGTCCGCGAGCCGGACCTCGTCGAGGCCGTCCGCTCCCGGCCCGGCGTCGCGCGCTGGGTGTGGCGGTCGACGACCGAGGTGTATCCACGGCTCCTCGCCGCCGGCGTCCGCGTCGAGCGGTGCTACGACATCGAGGTCGCCGAGCAGCTCCTCCTCGGCCACGAGGGGCGCCTCGGGGAGCCCAGGTCCGCGGCGGCCGCCCTCGCTCGGCTGCGGAACGCGCCCGTGCCGCCCGATCCGCCGCAGCGGGCCGCCGAGCCCGGCTCTCAGGACTCCCTCTTCGAGGCCAGACCCAGCGCCACGGCCGTTCGTTTCGAGGACCTCCTCGCCGTCTACGCGGAGCAGCACCGCCGCCACGACCTGGCCGAGCACCCGGGGCGGATGCGGCTGCTCACGGCCGCCGAGTCGGCGGGGATGCTCGTCGCCGCGGAGATGCACAGGTCCGGGCTCCCGTGGCGGGCGGATGTGCACCGGGAGGTGCTGCACGAGCTGCTGGGCGAGCGGTACGCGGGAGGAGGAGAGCCACGCCGGCTCGCCGAGCTCGCCGACGAGGTCTCGGCCGCCTTCGGCCGACGCGTCCGCCCCGACCTGCCCGCCGACGTCGTCAAGGCCTTCGCCCAGGCCGGCATCCGGGTGCGGTCCACGCGCCGTTGGGAGCTGGAGGAGCTCGACCATCCGGCGGTGGCGCCGCTCGTCGCCTACAAGAAGCTGTACCGGATCTGGACGGCCCACGGCTGGTCCTGGCTCCAGGACTGGGTGCGCGACGGCCGCTTCCGCCCCGAGTACCTGCCCGGGGGCACGGTCAGCGGCCGCTGGACCACCAACGGCGGGGGCGCGCTGCAGATCCCCAAGGTCATCCGGCGGGCCGTCGTCGCCGACGAGGGCTGGCGGCTGGTGGTCGCCGACGCCGACCAGATGGAGCCCCGGGTGCTGGCCGCGATCTCCCGCGACCCGGGCCTGATGGAGGTCGCCGGACACCCGGACGACCTGTACACCCGGCTGTCGGACCGCGCGTTCTCCGGCGACCGCGACCACGCCAAGCTGGCGCTGCTCGGCGCGATCTACGGCCAGACCAGCGGTGACGGCCTGAAGAACCTGGCTGCGCTGCGCCGTCGCTTTCCCCGGGCGGTGGCCTATGTGGACGACGCGGCCAAGGCCGGCGAGGAGGGCCGGCTCGTACGGACCTGGCTCGGCCGGACCAGTCCGCGCGCGGTCGGCGCCGGCGAGGACGAGGAGGCGGGGATCCCGCAGGAGGGCGGCGAGGCTGTCGTGGCGGAGGACGGGTTCACGCCCGGGTACGCCTCCAGCAACGCGCGGGCGCGCGGGCGGTTCACCCGTAACTTCGTGGTGCAGGGCAGCGCCGCGGACTGGGCGCTGCTGATGCTGGCCGCGCTGCGGCGCGCCACCGCGGGGATGCGGGCCGAGCTGGTCTTCTTCCAGCACGACGAGGTGATCGTGCACTGTCCGGCGGAGGAGGCGGAGGCGGTCACGGAGGCGATCCGCGCGGCGGGGGACGAGGCGGGCCGGATCGCGTTCGGCCGGACTCCGGTGCGCTTTCCGTTCACGACGGCGACGGTGGAGCGGTACGCGGACGCGAAGTAGCGGCCGGCCGGGCGCGCCAGGGACGCGATGCGGCGGCGGGTCATGCCACGCGCGAAGGCGGCGGCGGCCGGGCCCCCGCCGGAGTCCGGCCGCCGCCGCCGGATTCGGCGCCCCTATTTCGCTTGGATCTTCGCCCACCTGGCGTCGAGGACGATCGCCTTGAGCTGGGCCATCGTCAGCGCGGGCTCGGCGCGTGTCGCCTTCGCGTCCTGCGCGCCCGCGTTGAACGCGGAGACCACGACCCGGAAGCCGTCCCTGTCCATGGTGTCGGCCTTCCACCAGACGACACCCGCACCGCCCTTCTCACCCTGCTGCTGGGTCAGCTTCAGGAATCCCCCGTCGGGCAGCGTGGTGGAGCCGCTGCAGTACAGCGTGCAGGACTCGTCCCCCATGTCGTGCTGGACGTTGACCTCAATCAGGCTCTTGCCCTTGCCGTCGTCGACGACCACGTACGCGTACTGGCCGTCACCGCCCTTGGAGGTCACCTTCAGGCCCTCGGGCAGCAGCGCGCGCAGTGTGGCCGCCACTTCTGCGCCGTTCGGCTCCGGCGGTGCGGTGTCGGTACCAGGCCCGGGCTTGTCGTCCTTCCGCGCCGGCAGCTTCTTGAGCAGTGGCCGCCAGTCGTCGGCCGTGACCAGCGTCTTCATCACGGAAGGTGCGAAGGGCGGATTCGTACGGCTGGTCGCCCGGCCCTGCGCGGCGGGCGCGTTGTACTCGCTCGCGTCGACCAGGAAACCGTCCTCGGTCAGCAGGACCGCCCGCCAGTTCTTGGTCTCCACGGTCTTGTCCGCGTACTCGTACCCCTGGAACACCATCAGCCGGTCGCCGTTCGACAGCGTCTCGGTGGTACAGGTGTCGTACCGGACGTAGGTCTTGGGCGGGCACGTCACCTGCTCCGCGGCGGCGTTCTCGTCGGCCGGCGCCCGGCCGAGGGCGACGGAGACCTCCGCCTTGCCCTTGCCGTCGTCGTAGACGCCCGTGACGCTCCGTCCCGTGTCCTTGTGGGTGATGGTCCAGTCCCCGGCCGGCGTGTTCGCCTTGAGCGCGGCGGCCAGGTCCTTGGCCACGATCGGAGCCGTCGCTCCGCGTCCGTCGGCCGGTACGGCCTTGTCCCGGGCGCTCTTGTCCTGGCCGCCCTCACCCTGCTGCGGATTCGGCGCGGCGGCGGAGGAGCCCTCGGCTCCCCCGCCGCCCAAGCCCAGCAGATCACCGCCGTACGCGCCGCCGACGGCCACCACCGCGAGCGCCAGCACGCTGCCGGTGACCGCGCCCAGGCGACGCCGCACCACGCGGCTCCGCCCGCGGGCCAGCCCGCCGGCCACCAGCTCGCGGCCGTCGTCCGTGGCGAAGCCGTCACCGGTGCGGCGCAGGGCCGCGCCGAGTTCCTCCTCGAAGCGTTCGTGTCCCTCGTTCAGGGGCATGCCGAATCACCGTCTCCGATCCATGGGTGAAAGAAGGTCCAGAAGTTCTGAAGTGCCTGGTCAGCGGTGTGCGAACTCGGTGATGCTGCCGCCGAGCCGTTCCCTGAGCCGGCCGAGCGCACGCACCGAGCGCGTGCGTACCGCGGCGGAGCTCACCTGCAGTGCGTCGGCGGTCTCCTCGATGCTGCGGTCCTCCCAGTACCGCAGCACCACCACCGCCCGGTCCTTGGGCGCCAGCGCGGCCAGCGCGTCGAGCAGGGCGATCCGCAGCGCCGGGTCGTCCCCGGTCTCCGGGGCCCGGTCGGGCAGCTCACCAAGAGGGCGTTCGGTCGCGGAGCGTCGCCTCTGGTGACTGAGAAAGGTGCGGACGAGGACGGTATGCGCGTACGCGGCGGGGTTGCCGATCCGCTGGACGCGGCCCCACACCGCGTACATCCGGCCCAGCGTCTCCTGCACCAGGTCCTCGGCGAGATGGGTGTCGCCGCTGGTCAGCAGGCATGCGGACCGGAACAGGTGCCCCGTCCTCGCGGAGGCGAACTCCAGGAACTCGTCCGCGCGGGCCTGTCTCATGCCCCTCCCCCGTTGCCGTCGTCCTTCACCTCATTGACGCGGTGGGCGCGCGGAAATGTTTCACACGAGTTCGAGCGGCCCGAAATGTCCCATCGCGGCCGAAAGGGGGTATCCCTGAAGCATGAACGCTTTTCTCTTGGATTCCGCGGAGGTCACCACGGCAGCCGGAGTCTGGCAGTCGGGGATGGCCCAGGTTCTCGGTGGCCTGATCCTGGTCGCCGTACTGATGGGTGCGTTCTGGCTGGGGATGAGGGTCAGGGACAAGGAGTCCCCGACGCCCAAGCCCGAGGAGCATCCGCACCGGCCGGAAGGCGGCCTTCCCGGCGAGACGTCCGAGTACCGCAGGCCCCACGAGATGCCCCAGACCGACGGCGAGCACCGGCTCATGCCGTACGAGCTCAAGGACGGCGGCGAGACCTCGCCCGACCCGCCCAGTGAGGAGAAGCGCAAGTGGGGCGGGATCTCCAGCGGCGGCTTCGGCAGCGGCGGACCGGGGCACGGCGACTGAGCGCCGATCGTTCGGGGCTCGAACAGTGACGCCACGCCTCACGGAGGTTGCGACAGGTGGTCGATCACACGCTGAATCATGACGGTCACGCGTCCCTGGCGGACCGCTTCGAGGAGCACAGGCCCCGGCTGCGGGCGGTCGCGCACCGGCTCCTCGGCTCGCTCGGCAAGGCGGACGACGCCGTGAAGGAGGCCGAGCTGCGGCTGAGCCGCACCGGCCCCGAGCACAGCGAAGAGGACATCGCCGATCCGGGCGCCCGGCTGACCGCGGCGGTCGCCCGGGTCTGTCTGCGCATGCTGCGCTCCCGCGAATCGCGGCGCGAGGACCCCTGGGACCCGTGGGGCGCGGGCGGGCCCGGGCAGGGCACCGACCCCGAGGAGCGGGCGCTGCTCGGGGTCCTGGACGCGCTCACACCCGCCGAGCGGGTGGCGTTCGTGCTCCACGACATGTTCGAGGTGTCCTTCGAGGAGATCGCGCCGATCGTGGAGCGCACCCCGGCCGCCGCCCGGCAGCTGGCCGCCCGGGCGAGGCGGCGGGTGCAGGGCACGGAGGAGATGCCGGAACCGGACCTGGCACACCAGCGCGAGGTCGTCTCCGCCGTCCTCGCCGCGTCACGCGGCGGCAGGATCGACGCGCTGCTCGCGCTCCTCGACCCCGATGCGGTGCTGCGGGCGGACGCGGAGGCGATACGGAACGGGGCGACCACCGCGCACGGGGCCCAGGCGGTGGCGGAGGGCCTGGCCGACCGGGCGCGTTCGGCGCGGGTCGCGCTGGTGGACGGCGCGGCGGGCCTGGTGTGGGCCCCGGCCGGCACCCCGAGGTCGGTGCTCACCTTCACGGTCCTCGACGCCCATGTCACGGCCGTCGACATCCTGATGGACTCGCGCCACCTCGACCGGCTGAACGTGGAGTTCCTGCCCGAGTGAGCCTCCCGGGGTGCCGCCTTACGACGACGTGGACCCGGCGCCCTTCACCCCCGCCGGCTGCGGAGGCCCGGACACGTGCCCCACCTGCCCGGGAAGGTCGCGTCGGCTTCTCACCGGGGACAGGAACACCGGCAGGAAGGCGGTCGCCAGCAGTGCGCCGCCCACCCACATCGTGGGGTGGATGCCCACCAGCTCGCCGAGGAGGCCCGCCGTTGCGGCGCCGATCGCGAGCGCTCCCGTGAGCAGGAAACGGAAGGTCGCGTTCATGCGGCCGAGCATCGCGTCCGGGGTCATCCGCTGGCGCAGGCTCACGCCCAGGACGTTGTCGACGCCCGTCTTGAACATCGCCAGCAGCCACCCCGCGCCCGCGAGCCACAGCCAGGGGCCGTGGCCGATGAGCGGGACCAGCAGTCCGGCCGGGGCCAGTACGAGACCCGCGAGCCCCAGGGTGCGGCCGAAGCCGAGGCGGGCCGCCACCGCCCGCGCGCAGCGGGAGCCGAGCAGAAGGCCGAGGCCACCGGCCGCCCAGTAGACGCCGAGGACACCGGCGGAGAGCCCGAGTTCGCGGACGAAGAGCACCGGCATCATCGTGTTGAGGATCTGCGAGCCGAGGTTGGTGAGCGCCGCGCCCAGGGCGAGTGCCCGTAGCTCCCTGTTCCCGAGGACGTGCCGTACGCCCGCCGCGATCTGGGCGCGCAGCGGCTCCCGCGCCCGGACGGCCGCCGCTGCGGCGGAGACCGCCGGCCCCTCCTTCGGCGGCCCGCTCAGCCGGTCCCCCGCATCCTCCTTCAGCCACAACAGCCGTACCGCCGAGCCCAGATGGCTCACCGCCGCCCCCGCCACCGCCACCGGCGCCGTGAGCAGTTGGACAAGGCCGCCGCCCGCACCGCGCCCGGTGACGTTGGTGACGGCCATCAGGCTGACCATGGCCGCGTTGGCCTGGACGAGACCGTCCCGGCCGACGAAGCGGGGCAGGATGCTCTGCCCCGCGATGTCGTAGAAGACCATCGCGCAGCCGCTGAGCAGGACGACGGCGTAGAGCTGGGCGAGGGTCAGGGCGTCGCACCACCAGGCGAGGGGCACCGAGGCGAAGAGCAGTCCCCGGGCCGTGTCCGCCGCGATCAGGACGCGTCGCTGGGGCAGCCGGTCCACCCAGGCTCCGGCGGGGAGGCCGATGAGCAGAAAGGCCAGGGTGGCGAGCGTGGCGAGCGCTCCGACCTCGCCGGGGCTCGCGTCCAGGGCCTCGACGGCGATCAGCGGGACGGCGACGTAACCGACGTTCGTACCGAGGTGGCTGAGGACGGCCGCCGAGAACAGCGTACGGAAGTCGGGCACGCGCCAGGGTGAGTCGGATCGCATGTCAGCGAACCTCCCCCACCCCGACGCGTCGGCACAAGCGAGTAGTTCTCCAGCGATGCTTTAGCGGCGCTACATCGACGTTCGGGTGGCCGCCCCGGCCGCCCAACGGGCCAGCGCCTCCTGCCGACCGCCACCCGCCGCCGTCAGCTCGCCGAGGAACCGCGCGACCTCCGCCTCGCCGCACACGACCCCGACGGTCCGGCAGCCGCGTGTGAGGACGACCGTGCCGTCGCTGCGGAGCTCGTACCCGAAGTGCCGGACGGGGCTCACCTCTTGGCCCCGATCGGCTGCTTGCGATCCCCCACCTGCTGCTCCGGCATCAACACCGGCGAGGCGTCCCCGACTCCCAGGAGGCGCAGCAGCGGGCCCGCCATCGCCGTGGTCACCAGGGCCATGAGCACCATGCCGGTGAACAGCTCCGGCCCGATCAGGCCCAGGTCCCGGCCGATCCCGAGGATCACGATCTCCGTGAGGCCCCGGGTGTTCATCAGCGTCCCGAACGCGCCCGCGTCCCGCCAGCTCATCCCGGAGAGCCGCGCCGGGATCGCGGCGCCGGCGAACTTCCCGACCACCGCGGTCACCAGGATCAGCAGCAGGGCGAGCAGCCCGGACCAGCCGAGTCCGCCGATGTCGACGGAGAGACCGGTGATGACGAAGAAGACCGGGAGCAGCAGACCGGCCGCCTTCTCCAGCGGCGCACCGATCTGCTGGTGCAGCCGCGGGGCGTCCTCGCGAGGCATGACAAGGCCGAAGGCGAAGGCGCCGAAGATGGCGTGGATGCCGATCCAGGTCGTGGCGTACGAGGAGAGCAGCACACCGGCCACGATCAGGACGAGCCGTACGCCGGTCTCCTGCCGGCCTCCGGCCGCGCGGCGCAGCGCCCGGTGCAGCAGGGGCCGTACGACGAGGGCCATGGCCGCCGCGTAGGCGATGGTCAGGGCGATGACGGTGAACAGCCCGCCCATGCCGGCGGCCGTGCCACTCGCACCACCCGTGCCACCGGCCCCCGCGAGCGCCACCACCAGGACCAGCACGCACCAGGCGACCACGTCGCCCGCAGCCGCACATGCCATCGCCGTCGTGCCGACGCGGGTGTGGCCGAGCCGCCGGTCCCGGATGATGCGGGCCAGGACCGGGAACGCGGTGATGGAGAACGCGGTCGCCATGTAGAGCACGAACATGTCCGAGCCGACCCCGTCGGGCGCCGTCGAGCGGTACAGCAGCGCCGCCGCCCCGGCGCCCACCACGAACGGAACGGCCATGGCGAGGACGGCCGTCGAGCCCACCGACCTGATCCGGCCGCGCAGCACGCCCAGGTCCAGCTCCCAGCCGGCCAGGAACATGAAGAGCGCGAGGCCCAGCTGCGCGAGGGCCGAGAGGCCCGGCCGGGCCTCGGGCGGAAACAGCAGGTCGGGCAGATCGCCGGGCAGCAGCCCCAGCAGGCTGGGGCCGAGCATCAGACCGGCCGCGATCTCCGCGACCACCGGCGGCTGGTGCAGCCGCCGGCCCAGCCGGACCATCACGGCGCCCACGACCAGGACGATCGCGACGTCGGCCAGGACGATCGCGTCCACCGGCAGTCCTTCGGACGCTGCCATCACACCTCTCTTCCTCTCGTCTCGACGGGTACTAGATCAGGACCCGGCCGGCGGCCGTCTCCCGGGTGTCGCGGGACTTGCGCAGGTCACGGGTGATGATCGCCTTCTGCAGCCAGCGGTCGGTGCCGTCGTAGCGGGCGGTGAACGCCTTGCGGCCGTGCACGGCGAGGTAGTTGTCGACGACGAGCAGCGTGCCCGCCTCGACGACCACGTCGCGGGTCGCCGCCTCCAGCTCCCGTACGAGTTCCTTGAGCGCCTGCTCGGCCGCCGCGTCGCCCTCCACACAGCGCATGAAGAAGGGGTCGATCCGCAGATACGGCGAGTCGGGAGCGCCGAACAGGACCGCCACCGGCTCCGGGGTCTCGCGCATCGCCCGCATCCGCAACAGACCCGGGTGGTTCGGCTGCTGGGCGGCGAGCTGCCGCAGGTGCTCGTCGTCGGGAAGAATGTAGAACCGCGGTTCCCCGAGGACCCTGCGCGTTTCCGCGCTCAGCGTCACATCCCGTATGGAGGCGACGGTCGTCGGAACTCGGTCATGGTTTCGGATTCCGAACAGGGCCAGATAGTCGCAGCGATAGGGGTGGAACCCGTCCTCGGTGTGCCATTCGAGCAGGACGTCGCTGCCGTGACCGCTCTGCTCGTTCTCCTCGCCGGCGATCGGCAGCACATTCTGGATCATTCTTCCGGACTGCAGAGTCGGCCAGCTGAAGACTTCCCCGAGACACTTGCCGATCAAGGAAAGGAAGAGTTCTTCACGCCGGGTGCGCAGCGACGCGGCGGCTTCCGCCCAGTTCCGCGGAGTGGGCCCCACGGCGCTGTCGTCGACCGCGAATCCCCTGATCTTGAACGCCGCGGCCGGGTCGTCGCGCCGGAACTCCGCGAGGAACTTCCGCACGCCCACCGGGAGTCGCGCGGCGAGCTCCCAGGCATCGTCGTGGAAGTGCGGGTCGCCCGGGTCACAGCCCGCCTCGCCCAGCTCGGCGATCAACGCGTCCAGCTGGGCGACTTCGTCGGCGGACAGGTCGTAGTGGAGTACACCCTGGTCAGTGGTCACGGAATTCGCCCTCTCTGGCGTGTGGGTGTCGGGGGCCGGGGATCCGGCCTTCAGTCCCAGCCCCAGCTGTCGCCGCCGTCGCCGTTCGGGCCGGGGGTGGCGGCGGTCGTGCCGGCCGCCGGGGCGGACGCGACCTCGTGGGTCTGCGCCGCCTGCGCGGTGGTGGCCCCCAGGACCGTCGTCGTCACGGCCGCGGCGCACGAGATCAGGTAGACGAATGCCTTGCTTCGCATTTTCCCGTCCGATTCCATCGAAGTGACCTGAGTGAATTGCTCAATTCCGCAGGCGAGCCGGTGAGCCGGCCATTGTGTGGCTGTCGGTCGGCGGCCGCCGCTGAGTAATCTGCCAGGGGCCGAACGGGCGCTACAAGAAGTTCGGATGGCACCATGGTGCAGTGGCTGCAAGTGGCCAGATCCGCCTCGGGGATGGTGCTCGGACCACCGTCAGAACGCCTTGCGGTGTTTCCCGCCACGCTTGCGTTCGTACATCTCCCGACCGGCCGCCTCCCGGCGTTTCCACTCCCGGCTCAGTTCCGCGCGCAGCCGTGCGTCGGTGCGTGAGGCGATCCAGGCGCTCTCGCGCAGGAGTTTGCGATAGCTCTCGAATCGGCGGTGCGAGAGCGTGCCGTCCTCGACCGCCGCGAGCACCGCGCAGTCCGGCTCGGCATGGTGCTCGCAGTCGTGGAAGCGGCAGTGCGCGGCCAGCTCCTCGATCTCGGCGAACACCTGGGAGAGCCCCTCGTTGGCCTCCCACAGGCCCACCCCGCGCAGCCCGGGGGTGTCGATCAGCAGTCCGCCGCGCGGCAGGAGCAGCAGATCGCGGGTCGTGGTGGTGTGCCGTCCCTTGCCGTCGCTGCCCCGGACCGGACCCGACTCCTGCTCCTCTTCGCCGAGCAGGGCGTTGACGAGCGTGGACTTGCCCACGCCCGATTGGCCGAGCAACGCCGAGGTATGGTCCGCGAGTTCGGCGGCGAGGGCGTCGAGGCCGGCGCCGCTGACCGCGCTGACGGGGAACACCGCGGCCCCCGGGCCCGCCTGCTCCACGTCGCTGACGAGATGGGTGATGTCGGGGACCAGGTCCGTCTTGGTGAGGACGACGACGGGCTGGGCGCCGCTGGACCAGGCCAGCGAGAGGAAGCGCTCCAGTCGGCCCAGGTCGAGTTCGACGGCCAGCGAGACCGCGATCACGGCCAGGTCGATGTTGGCCGCCAGGACCTGGCCCTCGGAGCGGGCGGAGGAGGTCGAACGGGTGAAGCGGGTACGACGGGGCAGCAGCGCCCGGACGACGGGGCCGCTCGCGGGTGCGGTGTCGACCGCGGCCCAGTCGCCGGTACAGGGGGTGTCGCGCGGGTCGGAGCCGAGGACCGGCTCGGTGTCCGCCCGTACCGTACGGACGGCCGCCTCGCCGCCCGTCTCCTGCCCCACCTCGCCCTCCGCGACGACGAGTTCGCAGCGCCCGCGGTCCACGCGCACGACCCGGCCGGGCCGGAGACCCGTCCCCTCGTACGGCGCGAACGCGTGCGCCCAGTCGGAGTCCCATCCATAGGCCGGGAGCGTCACACGCGTCATCGGGGCCCTCTCGGTCGTGACGGATCGGGGTCATTCTCGGCACCCCGCCCCGCGAGGGTCGCCCGGCGCACCGACGTCGCGGTGAGCATCAGCCCGCCGCTGACCAGAAATCCCCCTTCGAAGGCGGTCGTCCGTACGCCGTCGACCAGCGGTCCTTCGACATGCAGGCGAGCGGTGAAGCTTTCCGTGCGCGGCCGGAAGGCGACGGTGGCCTCCTTGAAGTCCAGCCACCTCCCGGTCAACGGGAACCACGCCTTGAAGACACTCTCCTTGGCGCTGAACAGGGCCCGGTCCCAGTGGACGTCCGGCCGCACCGCCGCCAGATCGGCGAGATGCGCCCGCTCCTCCGCACTGCTCACCATGGACAGCACGCCGGTGCCGTCGAGCGGACCGTGCGGTTCGGCGTCGATGCCGAGGGCCGCCAGGTCCGCCGCCCGCGCGACGGCGGCGGCCCGGTAGCCGGTGCAGTGCGTGATGCTGCCGACGAACCCGTCCGGCCAGACGGGAGCGCGGGAGGAGTCGTACGGGAGGGGCGCCGGCGGGACGCCGAGCCGCCCGAGCGCTCGCCGTGCACAGGCCCGAGCGGTGGTGAACTCCCGGCGCCGCGCGGGCACGGCGCCGGGGAGGAGATGCTCCTCCCCGGGGAAGGGGACGGGTTCCCCGGCCGGGTCGCCGAACGCCTCCGCGGTCGCGACCGGTCGGGGCAGGAGTCCCTCGATCATCTACCCCGCCCGCTTCGTCCCGCCGGGCCCGGCGCGGAGCCCGGCCTCGGCCTCCGCCGGGACCCCGGCCTCCCACCACGCGATGTGCCGGTCGATCGGCGAGATCGGCATGACGGACTTGAACATGTCGTTCTCGACATTGGCGAGCCGGGCGTCGTACGGCTTGCCCACGGCCGTGAACGCCCGGTGGATGCGCTGCCTGCGCTTGTCGATCGCCTCCGCGTTCCGTTCGAAGGTGGAGGCGGGCTGGAGCAGGAAGTACGTGTGCCGGCTGCCGTGGTTGTAGCGCGGCGAGTGCTCCGGATAGCAGGGGGCGAACGAGACGACGAAGAACCGCTCGCCCTCGATCATGGCGTACCAGGTCTCGTCCGGCTCCGGTGTGTCCTGGATGTAGACGCTCGGCCAGAGCGCGCAGAGCGTCTCGAAGAACCGCTTCGTCAGCCGGGTCAGGGAATCCAGGGTCGCCCCGAGGGTCTCGTCCTCGAAGGTGATCACCATGCCGTCGAGCTCCGCGTCTCGCGCCGTACGGAAGAAGTCGGCGATGGCGGCACGGTGTTCTCTCAGCTCCCGCTCGACGTCGGCCGTGGTGACGGTGAGGGCCGGCCCCATCTTCGAGGGCTTGGCGAAGGGACAGAGGGTCTTCTGGACGATCTCGTCGAAGCTCATGATCTACCTCACGGATTCACTTTCTGTGCGTCGGCACCGACGGCGGTGGCGGTGCTGGGTGCGGTGGCGCGGCAGCCGAGGACGTAGAACCACCAGCCGGCGATCACGAGCGCCACGAGCGCGGCGAACATCGCCGCGGGCGAGGCGTGCACGAGCAGGAAGCCGCAGATGATCGGGCCGATGGCCACACCGATGTGGACGAGGTTCTGGGCCCCGAAGTAGCTGCCGCGCAGGTTGTCGGGCGCGATGGCGTCGATGAACATGTACTCGGCGGGGACGACGATCACCTCGCCGATCGTGAAGACGACGATCGCGGCGACGATGATCCACGCTTCGGTGGACAGGGCCATGCCGACGAGTCCGAGGACGAACGCCCCGGTGCCCCAGGTGAGCCAGCGCAGCAGTGTCTTCTCCTTGAGCCTGCTGCCGATGACGTACTGGGTGGAGATCACGACGATCGCGTTGGCGGCCGAGATGTAGGCGACCAGCTGGTAGGCGGTGTCGCGGGACTCGACGGTGACCAGGTACTGCGACATGTACGTCAGCAGCGGGCCGTAGACGACGATGCTGAGGATGCCGCCGAGGGTGAAGAGCCCGAGCCGCCGGTCGGCCCGCATCACCCGCAGCACCTCACGGAAGTTCATCGACTCGGCGTCGTCCGCCGCCTCTTCGGTCTTCTCCTTCCGGGCGGCGGCGTCCTGGGCCGCCGCGCCGGTGAAGAGCTTGCGGAAGACGAGCAGTGGTAGCAGGGCGGCGAAGATGACGCCGGCGGAGAGCAGGAACGGACCGCCCTGGCCGGCCTGCACCGTCCAGACGCCCAGGAAGGGGCCGACGGCGGCGCCGATGTTCTGCAGCGAATACCGCAGCGAGAAGACCTTGGCCCGGTTCTCCGAGGGCAGCAGATCGGCGAGGAGCGCGTTGGCGGTGACGCTCATCGACGAGGAGGCGATGTTGGCGGCGAGCAGGATGCCGATCACCAGCAGCGGCGAGCCGATCAGCGGCAGCCCGCCGTACAGGACGGTGAGCACCACGTCGAGGGCGATCATGAAGTGGACCTTCACGAACCGGTCGGCGAGATAGCCGCCGTAGACGCTGACCACCGTGCCGACGATCAGGCACACCCCCAGCACATAGCCGATGGTGGCGCCGTTCATGTCGAGCGCGTCGTGCAGATAGATCGGGAGGTAGGCGAGGATCGCGAAGAAGCTGACCGCGCGCGCCATCGCGCACAGCAGCAGGATCCTTACGGGTATGGGCAGTTCGCGGATCAGTCGGAAGAAGCTCTTCATGCCGAGCCCTCCGCCGCGATGGCCTCGATGATCTCGATGAGGGATTCCTTGATGGTGTCGATCCGCCGCTGGTCGAACAGATCGGGGTGGTATCCGAAGAGGATCTCCAGACGGTCCCCGGGGAGGACCGTGATGCCGAGCGGATAGTGCGAGACGCCCTTGGCGCCGTCGGTCCGCTCACTCACCCCCAGTCCGTCGGTCCCGCCGGTCGGATCCTCCTGGTCAGGGTAGTTCTGGAAGACGTAGTACGCGTCGAACAGCTCGCCCGCACCCACCAGACGCTGGATCTCGGTCAGCGACAGGTGGCGGTGCGGGAAGACCTCCAGTTGGGCGGAGTGCACCCGGCGGAGGGTCGCGGCGAGCCGCTCGCCGGGCTCCGTACGGACCCTCAGCGGCACGGTGTTGATGAGCAGGCCGACGACGGACTCGATGCCGTCGATCTCCGCCGGCCGCTCCGAGACGGTGGTGCCGAAGACCACGTCCCCACTGCCCGTCAGGCGCCCCAGCTGGAGACCCCAGGCGGTCTGCAGCGCCGTGTTCAGGGTGACGCCGAGCCGGGCCGCGGCCCGCGTCAGATCGCGGGTGAGACCGGCGGGGAGGACGGCGGAGGTGGTGCGCGGCAGGACGTGCGGGGAGAGGCCCGCGTGCCCGATCCTGCTCGGCGCGTCGACACCCGTCAGGTACGCCCGCCAGGCCTCGGCCGCCGCGTCCCGGTCCTGCTCCGCGAGCCAGGCCAGATAGTCCCGGAACGGCGTGACGGGTCCCGGTTCCCGGCCCTCGTACAGCGCGAACAGGTCTCCCCACACGACCGGCATGGACCAGCCGTCGAGGAGGATGTGGTGGTCCGCGACGAGCAGCTCGTGCCGGGTGTCGGAGAACCGCAGCAGCGAGAAGCGGAGCATCGGACCGGTCGCCAGGTCGAAGCGGAGCGCCGCGTCCTCGGCGACGATCCGCTCCCGCTCCGCGGCCTGCTCGGCGGGGGCGAGCCCGGACAGGTCGTGGCTCGCCCAGGGCACGTCGACCGTGTCCCGCACGACCTGGACGGGTGTCTCCAGACCGCGGACAGCGAAGCTCGCCCTCAGGTTGTCGTGGCGCATCAGGAGGTCGTGCGCGGCCCTCCGGAGCCGGTCGGCGTCCAGTGGTCCGTCCAGGTCGAAGACGGTCTGCCCCTGGTACGGGTCGTCGTCGGTCTCCGGGTCGGCGGCGCCGGCGTGCAGCAGCAGGCCCTGCTGGAGCGGGGCGAGCGGCAGCACGTCCCGCAGGCCCGGGTAGGTCTGCTCCAGGTCGGTGAGCGTGGACTGCTTGAGGTTGAGGAGCCGTACGTCGGAGGGGGTGAGTCCGCCCAGTTCCGGGTGGGCGGTCAGGCCGGCGAGGGCGGTCAGGGTCCGGGTCCACCGGTCGGCGAGCGCGGCGACGTCCGCCTCGGTGAAGAGCGCGGTGTCCCACTGCCAGCGGGTGTCGACCGAGCCGT
Organism: Streptomyces sp. NPDC056222; assembly: GCF_042264065.1. Taxonomy (NCBI): domain Bacteria; kingdom Bacillati; phylum Actinomycetota; class Actinomycetes; order Kitasatosporales; family Streptomycetaceae; genus Streptomyces; species Streptomyces sp. NPDC056222. The sequence continues at coordinate 83,646 of NZ_JBHJTL010000006.1, forward strand.
CCTCCCCCTGGCGCACGTCGATGAGCAGCGGATACGGCGGGGTGTCGCCGGAACCGTCGTACCGGATGCAGACCTGTGACGGCGCGAAGGCCGCCAGCTGCCGCCGTACGTCCTCGCCGCCCTGCCGCAGCTCCGCGTAGTTGCGGCCCTCGGCCGGCAGGGCGCGGATCTGCTCCTTGACCCGCTTCAGCGCGCGGGCCAGACCGCGCGGGTCCGACAGGCTCTTCTCCAGGTTCGCGAGTCCCGGCGTGAGCCGGACCGGTACCGCCTCCGGGACGGCCGCGGTCGCGAGATCCACCCGGAGCGCGGACCGGGCCTCCGGGACGCGCCGCCCGCGCCATTCGATGAGCACCGGGGCGAGCGCGGCGAGCGCGATGTGCTCGGGCGCGGCGTGGAACATCCGGGGCAGCGCGGTGAGCAGCGCGTCGGCGAGCTCGGCGGGGAGCGTGCGGGTCGACCAGGCGTACGTGCCGCCGGGTTCGCCGTACGAGGGGTCGGGCGTTTCGAGGGTCTTGAGCCAGTGCGGCAGCTCGCCCGCGGCGACCGCCGCCGGGTCGAGCGTCTCGGCCGCCTGGGCGGCGCGGACGATCAGCGCCTCGACGGTCTGGTACTGGAAGACGTCCCGCGGGGTGATCACGAAGCCCTCGGCGCGGGCCCGGCTGACCAGTTGGATCGAGCGGATGGAGTCGCCGCCGAGGTCGAAGAACTGGTCGTCCACCCCGACGCTCTCCAGGCCGAGGACCTCGGCGAAGAGCCGGGCGAGGGCGATCTCCCGCTCGGTGCGCGGCGGGCGGACGGCACGGGAGGTGAAGTCCGGGGCGGGCAGCCTGCGGCTGTCGAGCTTGCCGTTCGGGGTGAGCGGCAGCTTGTCGAGGAGGACGACGGCCACGGGCACCATGTGCTCGGGGAGCTGCCGGGCCGCGTGCCGGCGCACGTCGAGCGCGAGCTTGCGGCCGTGGTCCTCGGCGCGCGGGTCGTTGCCCTGCTCGTGGAGGGACTGCCCGCCGGTCGCCTTGTGCAGGAACAGGTCGGTCAGGAAGGGCTGTTCGGTGCCCGCCTCGATCAGGACGACGTCGAAGAGGTCACCCTCGGAGGCGTCGGTCCAGGTGGCCTTCGCGCGGTAGCCGAGCTGTTCGGCCAGGGCGTGGACGGCCTCCGGGTCGATGCCGGGGCGCTCCTGTCCGTCGAGTCCGAGGTCGGCCACACGGCCCGCCGCCCCGGTACGGATCCGGTGGGCGGCCGCGACCTCGGCGGCGACCCGCCGGTTGGGGATGCCGGTCACGCGGAGCGTCGCCGGACGGGTGGACTCGAGGAGCTCGCGTACGGATTCCAGGCCGCCCGTCTCCTGCCAGAGCAGCTCGGCCGCGTCCCGTACGGAACGCAGCTCCGTGCCCCGCTTGTGGAGGACGACCTCGTAGCGGAAGTCCGTCAGCTCGTTGGAGTGGTGGCCGCGCTTGAGCTGGATGTCGACGCCCGCGACCTCGGCGATCTCCTCGCCGATCCGGCTGAAGAACGCGGGGTCGAGGAGGAGTTCGCTCTCCAGCTCCACCGTGTGCGCGACGAGGTCGCGCACGGCCGCGACCGGTTCGTCGGCGTGTGCCCCGTCGTGCAGGGCGGTCGCGGTGAGGAACGGGTGCAGGAGCCGCAGATGGCGGATGTCGCCGAGGAAGATCCGGCCGCCCGGCTCCAGGAGGTCCATGGCCTGCTTCAGCACGTCGATCAGGTACGGGACGCTCGGGAAGTACTGGGCGACCGAGTTGATCACCACGGTGTCGAAGCGGCGGCCGGCCAGGTCGCCGATCTCGTGGGCGGCGAGGCTGCGCAGCAGCACCCGGTCGCCCAGCTCCGACTCCTCGACGCGGGCGCCGAGCGTCTGGATCAACGAGGGTGAGAAGTCCACGCCCGCGTACGTCTCGACGTGCGGGGCGACCTGCCAGAGGATCAGGCCGGAGCCGACACCGACCTCCAGGACGTGGCGGGGCTTCAGGTCGAGGATGCGGGAGACGGTGGCGGCCTGCCACTCGCGCATCTCCTCCAGCGGGATGGGCCGGTTGTCGTAGCTGCTGTTCCAGCCGGTGAAGTCCTGCTCGACACCCAGGTCCTGCTGCTCGCTGTACCCCTGCTCGTGGATCTCCTGCCAGCGGTCGACATGTTCGATGTCGTCGGCGAGGTCACGGGCTCGACCGGCGGCGTCGGCGGCCTTCGCCACGACATAGCCGACGAGCTGCTTGTGCTGCGCGGCGTCCTCGCGGACGACGACGACCGCCTGGGCGACGCCCTCGTGGGTGTCGAGCACGGCCTCGATCTCGCCGAGCTCGATCCGCATCCCGCGGATCTTGACCTGGTCGTCGGCGCGTCCGACGAAGTCGACGACTCCCTCGCCGGACGGCAGGACGCGCCAGGTGGCGAGGTCGCCGGTCCGGTACATCCGGGAGCCCGGCGGGCCGTAAGGGCAGGCCACGAAGCGCTCGGCGGTCAGGCCGGGCCGGTTGAGGTAGCCGCGGGCGAGGCCGTGACCTGCGATGTACAGCTCGCCGGTGACGCCCGGGGCGACGGGCCGCAGGGCGGCGTCGAGGACGTAGACCCGGGTGTTGTGCACCGGGCGGCCGACCGGCACCGAGTCGGCCTCGAAGGCGGGCCCGGCGCTGCCGCACTCCCAGTAGAGGGTGTCGACGGTCGCCTCGGTCGGCCCGTACGCGTTGATCATCGTGCGACCGCGCGACCAGGTCGCCGCCAGTCCCGGCGGGCAGGCCTCGCCGGCCACCATCACGTACGGGACGTCCGTGAGCGCGTCCTCGGCCATGGAGCCGAGGATGGTCGGCGAGAAGGTGATGTGGGTGGGCCGGAAGCGGGCGGTCAGGACGCGCTGGCGGTCCGGGGAGAGCAGCTCCTCGGGCGAGGTGAGGATCACGGCCGCGCCCGAGAGCAGGGTGCAGCACATCTCGCAGAACGTCGGGTCGAAGTTGATCGAGGAGAACTGCAGGAAGCGGGAGTTCTCGTCGAGGGCGAACCGCTCGATGTAGCTGTGGGCCAGGTTCGGGATGCCGCGGTGGGTGACGGCGACGCCCTTGGGACGGCCGGTCGAGCCCGAGGTGTAGATGACGTACGCGAGGTCCTCGGGCCGCAGCGGGGCGCGCCGTTCCGCGTCGCCGGGGGCCCGGTCGGGCAGGGCCGCCAGCTCGTCCCGGGTGCGCGGGTCGTCGACGGCGAGCCGGAGCACCTCCTGCGCCTCGGCGGGCAGCTTCGCGAGGACGTCGCCCGACGTGATCAGCACCTTGGGGCGGGTGTCCTCGACCATGAACGCGAGCCGCTCGGCCGGGTAGTCGGGGTCGAGCGGCAGATAGACGCCGCCGGCCTTGAGGATGCCGAGGAGGCAGCAGAGCAGCTCGGGCGAGCGGCGCAGCGACAGGCCGACGACGTCGTCCCGGCCGACACCCCGCTCGATGAGCCAGTGGGCGATCCGGTTGGCGCGCCGGTCGAGCTCGGCGTAGCTCAGCTCGGTGTCCTCGTGGACGAGGGCGAGCGCGTCGGGCGTACGGGCGACCTGCGCCTCGAAGAGGGCGGGGAAGGAGTCGCCGGGGAGCTCGCGCGCGGTCGCGTTCCAGGTGTCGAGGAGCGCGGTGCGCTCCGCCTCGTCGAGGAGGTCGACGGAGTCCAGTGGGCGGGCGGGGTCGGCGACGACGGCGTCGAGGATCCGCAGCAGATAGCGGGCGAACCGTTCGACGGTCTCCCGGTCGAACAGGTCGGTGGCGTACTCGATCTCGCCGCGCAGTCCGTCGGGCCCGCCCCGCGCGTCGAAGCGTTCGGTGAGCTCGATCGTCAGGTCGAACTTGGCGGTGTGGGTGGGCACGGTCTCGTGCGCGGCCGTGAGGCCGTCGAGCCGCCACTCGGGCTCGATGTTGTTCTGCAGCACCAGCATCACCTGGAACAGCGGGTGATGGCTGGTGGTACGGGCCGGGTTGAGCACCTCGACCAGATACTCGAAGGGCAGGTCCTGGTGCTCGTACGCGGCGAGGTTCGACTCGCCCACGCGCGCGAGGAGTTCGGTGAAGGCCGGGTTGCCCGAGGTGTCGGTGCGCAGCACGAGCGTGTTGACGAAGAAGCCGACGAGCTCGTCGAGCGCGCTGTCCGCGCGGCCGGCGAGCGGGGAGCCGAGCGGGATGTCGGTGCCCGCGCCGAGCTTGGTCAGCAGGGTCGCGGCGGCGGCCTGGAGCACCATGAAGAGACTGGCCCGCTCCCGCTGCGCCAGGTCCTGGAGCCGCTCGGTCAGTGCGGCGGGCACCTCGAAGCGGACGAGGTCGCCGCGGAAGGTGGCGAGCGCCGGCCGCGGCCGGTCGGTGGGCAGGTCGAGCAGTTCGGGGGCGCCCGCGAGCCGTTCGCGCCAGTATCCGAGCTGCCGGGACATCGGGGAGTCCGGGTCGTCCGTGGAGCCGAGGAGCTCGCGCTGCCACAGCGTGTAGTCGACGTACTGCACGCCGAGCTCCGGCGCCTCGGGGTCCTGGCCGCGGCGCCGGGCGCCGTACGCCTCGCAGAGGTCCTTCACCAGCGGGGCGAGGGACCAGCCGTCGCTGGCGATGTGGTGGATGCAGAGCAGCAGGACATGATCGCGGGGGCCGGTGCGGAAGAGGTCGACGCGGGTCGGGATCTCGGCTGCCAGGTCGAAGAGGTACCCGGCGGCGGTGTCGATCGCGGCCTGGAGGCCCTGCTCCGGCACGTCGTGGACGGTGACGTCGACGCGGGCCTCGGCGGCGGGCACCACGAGCTGCTCGGCGCCTCCCGGGCCCTCGGCGAAGTACGTCCGCAGGCTCTCGTGGCGCGCGAGCAGATGGTCCACGGCGGCGCGCAGCGCGTCGAGGTCGAGCTCGCCGGTGAGCCGGACGGCGATGGGCAGGTTGTAGGTGGTGCTGGGGCCTTCGAGCCGGTGCAGGAACCAGAGGCGCTGCTGGGCGTACGAGACGGGGACGCGCTCCCCGCGCTCCATGACCCGTGGCGCGGGCCGGGCGGGGGCACCCTCGGCGAGGCGGAGGGCGAGCGCGGCCGGCGTACGGTCCTCGAAGACCGTACGGATGGGGAGTTCGACGGCGAGCGTGGCGCGGACGCGGGCCAGGAGCCGGGTGGCGAGCAGGGAGTTGCCGCCGAGGTCGAAGAAGCTGTCGTCGGCGCCGACCCGCTCGACGCGCAGGACCTCACGGAAGAGCTCCACCAGGGCCCGCTCGCGCTCGTCGCCGGGTAGGCGGTACGGGGTGGAGTGCGCGAACTCCAGCGGCGGCAGGGCGTTGCGGTCGACCTTGCCGGCCGGGGTCAGCGGAAAGCGGTCGAGGACGGCGATGCCCGCCGGGATCATGTGGTCGGGGAGCCAGGCGGTGAGCGCGGCGCGCAGCGCGACGGGGGCGGGGGCGTGGCCGGGCGTGGGGACGACATAGCCGGCGAGCTGCCGGTGGTCGCCGGCGTCCGCACGGACGACGACACGGGCCTGCGCGACCTCGGGCACGCGTCGCAACGCCTCCTCGATCTCGCCGAGTTCGATGCGGTAGCCGCGGATCTTGACCTGTTCGTCGACGCGGCCGAGGAAGTCGAGGGCGCCGTCGGCGCGACGGCGCACGACGTCACCGGTCCGGTACATCCGGGCACCGGGCGTGCCGAAGGGGCAGGCGACGAACCGCTCGGCGGTCAGCGCGGCCCGCCCGTGGTAGCCGCGGGCCAGGCCGTCGCCGGAGAGGTACAGCTCGCCGGGCTCGCCGTCGGCGACGGGCGCGAGGCGCTGGTCGAGGACGTGGGCGCCGGTGTTCCACAGCGGGGTGCCGATGGTGACCGGCTCGCCCGCGCGCACGGGGGCGACCAGGGACCAGATGGTCGTCTCGGTGGGTCCGTACAGGTTCCACACCTCGGCGTGACCGCTGGCGGCGAGGAAGTCGGCCAGGTCCTGCGGCAGCGCCTCGCCGCCGCACAACACGCGTGTGCCGGGGGCGAGTTCCGCGGGCGTCCAGCCGGCCTCGCGCAGCAGCTGCCAGAGGGCGGGCGTGCCCTGGATCAGGGTGGGCCGGGCCTCGGCGAGATACCGGCGCAGCGCGGCGCCGTCGACGGTGGTGCCGCGCGGGACGAGGTGGAGCGTGGCCCCGCCGACCAGCGGGAGGTAGAGCTCCAGCCCCGCGATGTCGAAGGAGATCGGGGTCGTGGACAGCACGACGTCGTCCGCGTGCACCCGGTGGTGCGCGGACATGAAGTCCAGGAAGTTCGCCAGGGAGCCGTGGGTGACGACCACGCCCTTGGGGCGGCCCGTCGAGCCGGAGGTGTAGATCGTGTACGCGGCCGTGCCCGGCCCGGCGGAGCGGCCGGAGGGGTTCGTGGCGGGCTCGGTGCCCTCCTCGCCCACGTACAGGGTGGCCGCCGCCTCCAGCGGTCCGAGCCCGGCCGCGACCTCGGGGCTGGTGATCAGCGCGCGCGGACGGGCGTCGGCCGTCATGTAGGCGAGGCGCTCGGCCGGATAGCCCGGGTCGAGCGGCAGGTACATCGCGCCGGCCTTGAGCGTGCCGAGCAGGGCCGCCACCAGCTCGGGCGAGGACGGCAGGGCGACGGCCACGGTGTCCTCGGGGCCGATCCCGCGTGCGATCAGCCGATGCGCGATCCGGTTGGCCCGTGCGTTCAGCTCCGCGTACGAGAGCGAGGTGGCGCCCCATCGCACGGCGACGGCTCCGGGCGCCCGGCCGGCCTGCTCCTCGAACCGCGCGACGAGCCCCGGGGTCCAGGCACCGGTGTCCGCCGCGTTCTCCACCTGCGCGGTCATGAGCGCGGGTTCCGTTCCTGGGATCCGGCGGGGGCGAGGGCGGTCCAGTGCTCCTCGACGTAGCCGAGGCAGGCGGCCCGGGCGTCCGGGCCGAAGGCGGTGTCCCAGCCGTCGGGGACGGCGACGAAGTCCGGCCAGAGCGAGTGCTCGCCCGCCGCGTTGGTCAGGACGCGGTACACGCCCGCCTCGTTCTCGAAGGGGTTGGTGCCTGACTGGTCCATCGTCACTGTCCCTCGCCCACGAAGTCGTCGATGCGCGCGGCGATGTGCGCCGCGTCGGTCACACAGAGCCGCAGGCCGTGTTCCTCGGAGTCCATGACCTCGGCCGTCAGCTCCCCGGTGATCGCCTCGCGCCAGTCCGGGAAGGTCTCGTTGTCCTTCGCGAGGAGCATGAGCGCGTCGATGTCGAAGGGCTCGGGCCGATAGGTCTCCAGGGCCCGCGCCGTGGTGCGGAACGCCTTGTGCAGCCGCTCGGCGAACTGGGTCCCGCCGTCTCCGTGGGCCTCCCAGCCGGCACCGAACAGCGCGGCGGCGATCTCGCGGTAGACGCCCTCGGGAGTGGCGTCGGCCGGATCGAGCGGCGGGTACGCGGCGTGCGGGGCGACGATCCGCAGCACGTCGTCGCGGTAGTCGACCAGCCGCTGCGCCTCGTCCACCTCGGGCGCCGAGCCGTCGAGATAGCCGTCGACGATCACCAGCTTCCGCAGCCCGAGCCCGCGCTCCTCGGCGATGCGGGCGATCTCGTAGCCGATCACCCCGCCCGCGCAGGCTCCGACGAGATGGAACTCGTCCTCGCCGAACTCGTCCTCGATCAGGTCCGCGTAGAGCGCGGCGAGCTCCCTCATGTCGTCCGGCACGTCCATCGCGCTGATGTGCGGGGACTGGAGTCCGTAGCACCCCCGGTCGGTGCCGAGGAGCCGTACGAGACGGGCGTATCCGTCGACGAGACCGAGGCCGGGGTGGATGAAGAGCAGTGGGGTCCGTGAGCCCTGGTTGCTCATCCGGATGACGGCCCGCTCGGTGTTCGCGGCCTTCGCCGGCGCCTTGTGCGTGCTCAGCGCGCCGATCGTACGGTGGCGCAGCAGGTCGCCCATGTTGAGCGCCCAGCCCAGCCGCTGGTTGATCTGCTCGATGGTCACCAGGGCCAGGAGGGAGTCGCCCCCGGTGGCGAAGAAGTCGTCGTCGAGGCCGACGGACGGCCGGTCGAGCGTCGTCTTCCAGATCTCGACGAGGGTCTGTTCCACCAGGCTGTGCCCGGGTGTGACCTCGCACTCCTCGGGCGCTGTCGGCCGAGTACTCACAGCGGAACTCTCTTTCTGGTCGCTCAGCGGGCGGCCGGGCTAGGGGGTGACTTGTCGATCAGGCCGGATCAGGGAGCGGCGTCTGGTGCATGGGGTCTCCCCAGGCCCCTTGGGGCCGAGGGGACGCATCGCAAGGCGGAGGAGGAAGGCATGGCGGTGGGGGCACCTCCCGTGCCCGAAGGGCTACGGGGGACCATGCCGACCGACGACAACGCGGCGAGGCGCGGTGCCAGACGCCGCGAGCCCGGTCTGATCGACAGGACACCCCCTAGGCCCAGCCGCCCGTGAAGTGGATGACGTCGCCGGTGAGGAAGTCGGCCGAGCCGCTGCCGAGGAAGACCACCAGGTCGCCGATCTCCTGCGCCGTGCCGAGCCGCCCGGCCGGGAGCAGACCGCGGAGCTTCTCCCTGCCCTCGTCCGTCCCCCACAGCTCCTCGGGGTAATAGGTCTCGCTCTCCAGGAAGTTGGGGGCGATCGCGTGCACGGTGACGCCGTGCGGGGCGAGTTCACGTGCCGCCGCCCGGGCGTAGGCGGAGGCTCCGGCGCGCAGCGAGCTGTACACGGAGAAGCCGGTCTCCGGCCGCAGCGGCGCGGCGGAGGTCATCAGCACGATGTGCCCGCTCCCCCGGCGCTTCATCGGGGCGGCGGCCTTCGCGATCACTGCCGCAGGGGTGACGAGCAGTGCCTCGGCGGCCCGCCGCAGCTCCGCCGGGTCGGCCTGGTCCACCGGCAGATACCGGGCCGGGTAGACGTCGTTGCTGACGACGAGGTCGACCCGGCCGTATCGCCTGACGGCCTGCCCGACCGCCCCGGTCGGGGTCTTCGCGTCGCAGGCCACCGCCCCGTCGCGCCCCTCCTCGAAGGCGGTCCGCGTGGCCTCGTCGAGGAAGTCCTCGTCGTGGCAGAGGACGGTGTAGCCGGCCTTGCGCAGCCCCTCCACGGAGCCGGGGCCCGCGTAGCGCGTCGCGTGGGTGACCACCGCGACGCGCTCCGCCGACGGCGTGGGCGTGCTCACGCCCCACCGCCGATGAACTCCCGGAGCATCGTGTAGACCTCCGCGTCCGGGATCAGGATGTCGTGGTGGTTCCCGGAATCGCGCTCCACGACCGTGGCCTCGCCGGCCACGAGCTCACCGAAGTGGTGCGCCGTCTCGGGGTGGGTCATCCGGTCCGTGCGGCTGGTGGCGATCAGCACCCGCTGTCCGACCCGGCGGGCGGCGTCGTTCGCGTCGTACGCCATGAGCGCGTGGTTCTGCTTGGCGTACCGGTGGAACAGCTCCACATCGCCGTACGGGTAGAGGACGTACGGGGCCAGGCGCGGCGGCACCCCGAAGAGCATGTTCGGGTCGAGGAACAGGTTCAGCGTCTCGCGGGCCCGTCGCGGGCCGGAGGCCGCCCCGGCGAGCACGCTCTGGAACTGCTTCTGGAACGGAGTGCGCGTGACCCCCGCCCCGAAGTTCAGATCGGGGTGGAGCACCGTCAGCGTCTCCACCCGGTCGCCGAACGCGGCGGCCGCGTCGAGGGCGACCGGCGCTCCTCCGCAGATCCCGACGAGATGCGCCCGCCGCAGTCCGTACTCCGTGAGCAGGGCGCCGACGAGCGCGGTCTCCTCGGCGAAGTCCGCTTCCGGGGTGTCCAGGGTCCGCCACTGTCCGAAGAGGTACGGGTTCTCGTAGGTGACGACGAGCCGGTCCGTGGACAGCTCCTCCAGCCAGGGCCGGAACAGCGTGGCCGGCACCCCGGAGGGCAGGACGAGGACGATCGCCTCGTCCCCGGCCGGCCCCGCCGCGAAGGAGTCGAAGGCGGGCACGCCCTCGGCCTCGATCCGGCGCCGGCCGGGCAGGGCCGCGAGCCCCGCCAGGCCGTCCGCCGGAATGTCCCACTCCCCCGAGCTCTCGGCCACCGGCCGCCAACTCCCCAGCTCCAGATCGCAGTAGGTGCTGAGTGCGACCTCCAGGCTGGACGGCTGCTCCGGGGCCGGCGAGACGAACCGGGGGACCGTCAGGCCGTACGCGGAGCCGAGGGCGGTGAGGACCTCGTTGCACCGTGCGACGGCCTTCGGCCCGTACTTCTCGGCGGCCCGCTCGCCGGCCGGAAAGACCCGCAGGGTCTCCGCGGCCGCGCCGAGCAGTGGCTGGCAGAGTTCCAGCACCTCGACCACGCTCAGGGTTTTCGTGGTCATCTCAGAACTTCTTCCCCCGGGTGGTCTCCGTGACCATGCGGTTGCCGGGGTTCCTGTTCTCGCCGCTGACCAGGACGGAGCCGTAGCGCTCCAGGCTGATGCGGCCGCCGTACTCCTCGATGTGGTCGCTGCCCGGGTAGACGGAGACCGAGGAGGGGACGTAACGGGTGGCGAAGCCCATCCGCATGTCGTTGGTCAGGCCCTCGTGCGGGTGCGAGGCGTGCATCAGTGTCGACCAGAAGATGATGAACTGGCCCGGCTCCATGATCTGCGAGACGGCCTTGTCCTCGTCCGGCTTCCAGTCGGGGTCGACCTGCAGCTCGCGGTAGTCGTAGCCGAAGAAACCGCGGCGCACGCCGTCCTTGTCGACCCCGTTGATCGAGTTCGGGTCGTAGTGCATCCTCTTGGTCTCGTCGTAGTTCATCTGCTGGTGCGTGCCGGGGATGAACTGCAGGCAGCCGTTCTCCACCGTCGCCTCGGTGAAGGCGGACCAGACGGTGATGGTGCCGCCGAACTCGGCGTTGTCCGGCCACAGGATCTGCGGGGTGCCGGAGGCGTTGGCGAAGGTGTCGGCCTGGTGCCAGTCGGTCCCCTCGTCGCCGGGGTGCTTGGGGAAGAACTCCGTACGCCAGCAGATGACGTCCGGGCCGAGGATGGAGGCGACCCGGTCGACGATCTCGCGCTTTCCGACGTGGGCGGCGAGGAAGTCGTTGTCGAGGTGGCGGTCGTAGTTGGAGATGTTGGTGGCGCCGGAGAGCTCGTCGTCCGGGTACACGGCGTGGCTGCGGTCCAGCATCTGCAGCCGGGTCCTGCGCCAGATGTCGCGCATCTCGTCGGGCTGGTAGGCCGTGAAGGGACCGATGAATCCCTGCTGGTGGAACTGCTTTATCTCTTCGTCGGAAAGAGCGAACGACTGCTGTGCCTTCGGGGTGTCCGTGGTCATGTCCGGCGCTCCTACTGGGAGATGAGGGCGAGCTGGTTCTTGACGGCCGCGGCGAGTGCGCCGATGTTCGCGCCTTCGGCGAGCGTGCCGACGTTCAGGGAGAGCGAGAAGCGGTCGTTGACGACGCTCAGCATGTGAATCAGCGAGAAGGACGTTCCGCCGAGGTCGAAGAATTCGTCGGTGTCGCCGATCTCGTCGGTGCCGAGGACCTCGGCCCAGATCCCGCGCAGGATCTCCTCGACGGAGGCGCCCTCCGCGGAGAGGTCGTCGCCGGCGGAGCCCTTCGCGGCCTCGGCTAGCTTCAGCTCCAGGCGCTTGCGCAGCACGCTCTCGTCGAGCTTGCCGTTCACGGTGACCGGGAGCTCGTCGAGGGGCAGATAGGCCGAGGGGGCCATGTAGGAGGGCAGCGCGGTCGCGACGGCCTCCTTGAGCTCCGCGATCAGCTGCTCCGGTGCGGCGGCCGTCACCGGGAAGGCGACCAGCCGCGGCTCTCCGGAGCCGAAGTCGGCGGCGAGGACCACGGCGTCCCGGACGGCCGGGTGCTTCTTCACCACGGTCTCGATCTCGCCGGGCTCGATCCGGTAGCCGCGGATCTTCAGCTGACGGTCGGCGCGGCCGGCGTAGGCGAACTCCCCGGGGGCGGTCTGCACACCGCGGTCGCCGGAGTCGTACCAGCGCACGGTCGTGCCGTCGGCCTCGGTGCGCTCGGAGAAGCGCTCCGCGGTCAGCTGGGGGTGGTTCAGATAGCCGCGGGCGACACCGGCGCCGGCGACGTGGATGACGCCCTCCGTGCCGACCGGGAGGGAGGTGCCGTCCTCGTCACGGATGTCGATCCGCAGGTCGGGGATGGCCTCGCCGATCGGACTGAGGCCCTCGGCGGCCGGGTCGGCGGTGAGGTCGGCGGCCGAGATCCGCTTCCAGGTGACGTGCACGGTGGTCTCGGTGATGCCGTACATGTTGACGAGCACCGGCGCGTCCAGACCGTGCCGGTCGGTCCACGGCGTGAGGGCGCGGTAGTCCAGCTTCTCGCCGCCGAAGACGACGTACCGCAGGCTGAGCGAGCCGGGCTCGGTGTCGGCGGCCATGACGTTCATGAGGTTGCGGAAGGCGGACGGCGTCTGGTTGAGGACCGTCACGCGCTCGCGGCGCAGCAGGGCGTGGAGGGCCTGCGGGTCGCGGGCCGTCTCGTTGTCGACGACGACCAGGCGGCCGCCGTGGAGCAGGGCGCCCCAGATCTCCCAGACGGAGAAGTCGAAGGCCGCGGAGTGGAAGTTCGACCAGACGTCGGTCTCGTCGAAACCGAAGACCGGCGCGGTGGAGGTGAAGAGCCGGACCGCGTTGCGGTGTTCGACCAGGACGCCCTTGGGCTCGCCCGAGGATCCGGAGGTGAAGATCGTGTACGCCAGGCTGGACGCGTCCGCGCCCTCGTGCCCGGCGGGGGTCTCGCCGGCGCTCTCGGGCAGCGCGTCCACGAGGACGGCCGTACGGCCGCCGACCAGCGCGGCGGTGACCGTGCTCGCCACGACGACAGGCGCGTCGCAGCTGTCGAGGACGAAGTCGCGGCGCTCGGCGGGGTAGGCCGGGTCGATCGGGACGTAGCCGGCGCCCGCCTTGAGGATGCCGAGGAGGCCGACGACGAGATCCGTACCGCGCTCCAGGCAGAGTCCGACGCGCTGGTCCCGCCCGACGCCGGCCGCGCGCAGGAGCTGGGCCAACCGCCCGGCACGCGCGTCGAGTTCACGGTACGTCAGCCGCGACCTGACGTCGGTGACCGCCACCGACTCCGGGAAGCGCGCGGCGACCCGCTCGAAGTTCTCGTGCAGGGTGAGCGAATCGTCGAGCGATTCGCTGGACATCGCACCAGGATTCATAGACGTGGAGCCTTTCCCAGTCATGGAGCGGAGATTTCGGAATTCTCGACGTATCGGCGCGCCCGGCTTTTCGGCGGCTATTCCGGCCGCCCTCGCCCAGATGAATGTGTCAGCCGACGGCCGGGCCCTTCAAGGGAATCCCGTGGCACCAAGGTGCAGTGGCTGCAAGTGGCCAGCGTCAGCGGCGGCGGTGGTCGTCGAGGGCGGGGACGACGGATACGACTCCGTGGCAGAGCCCGAGGTCCCGGCCCGCGCGGGGCACTCTCAGCTCGACCCGCACCCGGCCGACCGGGGTCCGCAGCAGGAACCGCACGGCGGCGAGGACGCCCGTGCCGGCCTCGGGCGCGGAGTCGGCGGAGACGAACACGACGGAGCGCTGCTGCGGCTCCGGCAGTCTGGGCAGATAGACGTGCTCCACCTGACAGCTGGAGAACCGGGACACCGCTCTGGCCAGCTCACCGGGATCTAGCCGCGGGACCTCGAGATGGATGGCGTACATGGCAGAGAGAATCCCAGCCGCTTCGCACCGCACGTCGATAAGATCCGGGCATCTTCCTGCCATGGCACCAAAGGGCCCACCGGGCCCTCGGCCGACCGGGCCGCGCGCTCAGAGCCAGCCGGCGCGTTCCGCGAGGACCCCTGTTTCGAAGCGGCTGCGGGCGCCGAGACGGTGCGAGATACCGGACATCATCCGGCGGGTCGTCCGCAGGGAGAGGCCGAGCTTGCGGGCCGCCACCTCGTCCGTGTGCCCCCTCTGCAACAGCCTGAGCAGCTCGATCTCCTGCTCCGAGGGCGCGTCGGCGGACGGCCGCGAGCGGCCGTGCAGCGGTGTGGCCCGCTCCCAGACCATCTCGAAGAGCGCGAGCAGCGCGGTCACCACCCCCGGCGCGCGCAGGATGACCGCGCCCGCCCGGGTGTCCTCGGGGCTCACCGGCAGCAGCGCCACCGACCGGTCTGCGATCAACATCCGCAGCGGCAGCGACGGCATCGTGCGGATCTCTCCGCCGAGTTCGGCGAGCCACCGGGCGTACTCGGTGGTCGCCCGGTCGTTGCGCACGCTGTCCAGGTAGATCGTCCGCAGCCTCACCCCGGCGGCCAGCGTCTGCTCGTCGAGCGGCCGGCTGGCCTCCAGCGCCTCGGGGCTCTGCGCGCCGCCCGGCATGAAGGCGAGGATCTCGGTGGTCGCGTGCCGGGCGAGTTCCGAAAGCCGGGCCCGTACCTCGTTGACGCCTTCGAGCTGCTCCAGACCGACGTTGTTGTGCCGGCCCCGCTGCGAGGCGTAGATCGCGGTCAGTTCGGCGGTCGCCGCCCGCATCGCCGCCAACTCCAGCTGCTGGGAGTGGATTTCGGTCTCCCGGCGGTGAATGTGGGCGGCGAGACCGACTTCGGGACTTATGGGGGCGACATCCGTGGCGTCCTTGGTGGGATAGAGCATCGAGAGCTCCGCGAGCTTGTCCAGACACCCCCGGACCGCGGCTTCTTCGACATGCAGCTCCCCGGCGATCTCCGTGAGCCCCCAGCGCGGCTCGCTGATCACCAGGCGGTAGACGTCGACGCAGGTCTCGTCCTGCCCTATCAGCGCTGCCAACGACGAGAAGTCCGTGCCCGGTCGCGTCCCACGGCACGGGTCGGCGAAGCCCCCCACTGTCCCCCTCCTCACTCAACGGGTCGATTCACGATCGAATCCTTTAATCGCCCCGAATCATTCGGCGCCGGACGGTCGATTCCGGTACGGAGATCAGGGCACCCTTATGAGTCTGTGACGGTACAGGACGGCAGCGGGAATGGGCACCGGATCAATTGAGGGTTTCAGACGCCGATTTCTGGGAAACACGGGCAACAGATGAAGGCCGAACAAATCTGACCAGCCCCCGCCCTGATCACCGCACCTCCGCGTCGGCGACGTCCAGCGCCTCGTCGAGAATCGCGAGTCCCTCCTTCGCCTCGGAGTCCGTCAAGTTGCAGGGCGGGGCGACATGGATGCGGTTCATGTGGATGAAGGGCCACAGCCCGCGCGCCTTGCAGGCCGCGGCGACCCGGCCCATCGGCGCGGCCGCCTCGCCGGTGGCCGCGTAGGGGACGAGTGGTTCGCGCGTGGCACGGTCGGCGACCAACTCCAGCGCCCAGAAGGCGCCGAGGCCGCGAACTTCACCGATACTGGGGTGGCGATTGGCGAGTTCACGCAATCCCGGGCCGAGGATCCGCGCGCCGAGATCGGCCGCGTGCTCGACGACGCGCTCGGCGCGCATGGTCTCGATGGTCGCCACCGCCGCCGCACAGGCCAGCGGATGCCCGGAGTAGGTCAGACCGCCGGGGTACGGCCGGTCGGCGAAGGTCGCGGCGATCTTCTCGCCCACGGCGACCCCGCCCAGCGGTACGTAACCGGAGTTGACGCCCTTGGCGAAGGTGAGCAGATCCGGGACCACGTCCCAGTGGTCGGCCGCGAACCAGCGGCCCGTGCGCCCGAAGCCGGCCATCACCTCGTCCAGGACGAACACGATGCCGTACCGGTCGCACAGCGCGCGCACTCCGGCGAGGTAGCCGTCCGGCGGCACGAGCACCCCGGCCGTACCGACCACCGATTCGAGAAGGACCGCCGCGATCGTGCCGGGCCCTTCGCCGACGATCGTCTCCTCCAGGTGGCGCAGGGCCCGCTCGCACTCCTGCCGCTCGTCCGTGGCGTGGAAGGACGACCGGTAGGCGTACGGACCCCAGAAGTGGACGACCCCGGCGGCGCCGGTGTCCGAGGGCCAGCGGCGCGGGTCACCGGTCAGATGGATCGCGGTGGAGGTGGCGCCGTGGTACGAGCGGTACGCGGACAGGACCTTGTGCCGGCCGGTGTGCAGCCGGGCCATCCGTACCGCGTGCTCGACCGCCTCCGCGCCTCCCGTGGTGAAGAAGATCCTGTCGAGGTCGCCGGGGGTGTGCTCGGCGATCAGCCGGGCCGCTTCGGAGCGGATGTCGACGGCGAAGCTCGGGGCGACGGTGCACAGCCGGCCCGCCTGCTCCTGGATCGCGGCGACGACCCGGGGGTGCTGGTGGCCGATGTTGGTGTAGACGAGCTGGGAGGAGAAGTCTAGGTAGCGGTTGCCCTCGTGGTCCCAGAAGTACGCGCCGGAGGCTCCGGCCACCGGCATGGGCTCGGTCTGCGCCTGCGCGGACCAGGAGTGGAAGACATGGGCGCGGTCGGCGGCGCGCGCGTCGGCGTTGGTGCGGAGAGCACGGTCGGCGGCCTGCGCGGCGGGGTCGGAGCCTCGCGCGTCGGCGTTCGTGCGCGTCATGCCTGCACCGCCTCGCCGGTCAGGACGCGGCCCGCGCGGTCCGCGATGTGCGCGGGCAGGTCGATGTCGGCCGGCAGGACGGGATCGGCGACGGGCTCCCCGAACGTGGTGACGACCGGCAGCACCCCGGCCCACAGCCCCAGTGCGGCGTCCTCGCTCTCCCCGTCGTCCGGCGGCCCGGTGGCGATCTTCACCGAGGCCTCGACGAGGTCGAGCGCCACCAGCGCGGTCGCCGCGAGCTCCTTCCGGCTGGGCTGCCGGGCGTACTCCCACTGCCCCGGCGCGCACTGCTCCGTGAGCGCGCGTAGCCCCCGCAGCTTCTCCTCCGGGTCGGTGACGAGCCGCGGGACGCCGTAGATCATCGCGCAGCGGTAGTTGACGCCGTGTTCGAAGACGGAGCGGGCGAGTACCAGGCCGTCGACGTGCGTCACGGTGACGCAGACGGTCGCGTCGGGCGCCTGGACCAGGCTGCGGCTGGCGACCGAGCCGTGCAGATAGAGCCGGTCGCCGTCGGTGCCGTACGCCGTGGGCACGACCATCGTGGTCCCGTCGACGGTGACGCCGAGGTGGCAGAGGAAGCCGGCGGCGAGCACCGCCTCCAGATCGGCGCGCCGGTGACTGCCCTTGTGGCGCATCCGGCGCAGCCGGGTCCGCTCGGTGGCGGCCAGTTTGTCCGGCGCGGGTACCTGCTCGGCGGTGCTCATGGTGTCCTCTTCGTACGGCCGTCGTGGCTGACGGCGATGGGGTCCTGGGCGCGGGGCGCGCGTGTGGGCACCACCCCGGCTTCTACGGGTTGTACGGGCTTCAGCCGCGGGCCGCCACCGGCTCTCGCCTGTCGGAACGGCGGCCGGTCGCGAGGGAGTCGCAGATCTCGCCCGCCCGCACGGCGGCCATCGACAGGAGGTTGGCCGTGATGCCGTGGCTGTGCTCGGTGCCGCCCATCAGATAGACGCCCGCCTCCAGCTCCGGTCCCGTCCGCACGCGGTAGTCGCGGTGCACGAGCAGCCGGCCGTCCTCGTCGCGCTCGCAGGCCGCGTTCAGTTCGCCGAGGAGGCGGGCCGGGTCGGGCTCGGTGTAGCCGGTGGCGTAGACGACGGCGTCGGCGGTGAGCGCCTCGGTCTCACCGGTCGCGAGATTGCGCACCCGGACCCGGACCTCGTCGGCGTCGGCCTCGACCGATGTCAGCTGCGAGGCGCCCATGATGCGCAGACGCCGCTCGCCGCGGACCTTCTCCTGGTAGGAGCGGCGGTAGAGCTCCTCGATGAGGTCCATGTCCACGACGCCGTAGTTGGTGTTGCGGTGGTAGGCCATCAGCTTGCGCCGGACGTCCGGGTCGGCGCCGTGGTAGAGGTCGACGGCCTGCGGGTCGAAGATGCGGTTCGCGTACGGGCTGTCGTCGGCGGGGCTGTAGCCGTACCGCGTGTGGACGGCGACGACCTCGGCGTTCTCGTACGTACGGTGGAGGTGGTCGGCGATCTCGGCGGCGCTCTGTCCGGCGCCGGCGACCACGAAACGACGCGGGTTCTCGGTGGGCAGCGCGGCGAGCCGGTGCAGGAACTCGCCGCTGTGCCAGAGGCGTTCGGAGGAGTCGACGCCCTCGGGCAGACGGGGCACGAGGCCGGTGCCGAGGACCAGGTTGCGGGCCCGGTACGTGACCGCCTCGGCCTCCCCGCGCGCGGCGACGTCGACCTCGACGACCGGTCCGGCCTGGGCGGCGGCGCGGATGCCGGTGACCTCGAGTCCGTAACGGACCATGTGGTCCACGCCGTTGGCGGCCCACTGGAGATAGTCGTGGAACTCCTCGCGGGTGGGGAACAGCACCTTGTGGTTGATGAAGTCGACCAGTCGGCCCCGGTCGTGGAGGTAGGGCACGAAGCCGAAGCGGCTCGTCGGGTTGCGCATCGTGGCCAGGTCCTTCAGGAACGAGACCTGCATGGTGGCGTCCGGGATCAGCATGCCGCGGTGCCATCCGAAGGCAGGCTGCTTCTCCAGGAAGACGGCGGTGAGCTTCTCGTCGGGCGCGGCCCGCTCGTTGTGCTCCTCGATGGCGATGGCCAGGGCGAGGTTGGCGGGGCCGAAGCCGACACCGACGACGTCGTAGACGGGAGTGGTCTCGTTCATGGTGGTGCCTTTCGGTTTCAGGAGGTCGTGCGGGCGGTGAGGGCGGCGCAGCCGGCGGCGAGGAGCAGCGCCAGCAGGAGACCCGTACCGGCGAAGGAGAGGAAGACGGCGGCGATGACCAGGGTCACGACGGCGGTGGTGCGCAGGGCGCGTCCGGTGCCGCGGGCCCGGAGGGCGGCGGCCGCCGCCGCGACGTACAGCAGCAGGAAGGCGCTGCTGGTGACGATGAGGACGAGCTCCTCGCCGGTGTCGGTGACGGTCAGGGCGCCGAGGACGGCCGTGTAGGCGAGGGTCAGGGCGACGGTGGCCGGCACGGGCCGGTCGGCCAGGGCGCGCGGCAGGATGCGGTCGCGGGCGGCCGCCCGGACGACACGGGTGGCGCCGAGGACCCAGGCGTTGGTGGCGACGACCGCGAGGCCGAGGGCGAGCAGATCGCCGACGACGGCGCCCGCCTCGCCGAGGGAGGCGCCCAACAGGGCGGTGATGACGACGGGTTCGTCGCCGGGGACGGCCAGGTAGGCGGCGGTGACGGCGGCGTAGAGCAGCCCGACGACGGGCACGGCCCAGCGGATGGCGCGGCGGTAGCTGCGGGCGGGATCGTCGACCTGTTCGGCGAGGGTGGAGACGTTCTCCCAGCCGAGGAAGGAGAAGAACGCGGTGACGACGGCGATGCCGACGCCGTCCCAGCCGTTCGTCAGGAACGGCGTGTACTCCCCCGCGTCGAACCGCGGTGCGGCGACCGCCACGGCCCCGCCGAGCCCGAGCAGCAGCACGACGAGCGAGGCTGCCTGGACGCGCGCGCCGGCGGTGAGCCCGAGGAGGGTGAACGCGGCGGACAGGGCCATGAAGCCCATGGCGATCGGGTACACCGGCCCGTCGGGCTGCCCGAGCAGCCCGAGCAGACAGCGGGCGGAGACGATGCCCATGACCGGGTTGCCGATGACGTACGTCGCGACGAGCAGCAGCGCGGCGGCCCGCCCCGGCCGCCGCCCGAGCCCGGCGGTCACCATCGCGGCGAGCCCGGCGGCGTCGGGCCGCCAGGCGGACATCTCGGCGAAGAAGCGGGCGAACGGATAGGAACAGACGGCAAGCGCGAGCCAAGCCAACACGGAGGCGGGTCCGGCCTGCCGCTCGGTCAGCCCGGGCACGAGCAGAATGCCGGTCCCGACGAGGCTGCTGACGTAGAAGACGACGAGGGCCCGTACGCCGAGCTTCTTCGAGGACGCTTCCCTGCCGGGGGGCGAGGGGCGGGACATGAGATCCGTCATGGGTGTCACCTCCGGTGGGGGTGGGGGGTTGGGACGGGCCCGGCGTCGGACCGCCGGGCCTGTCGGGGGGGCGTCAGATGCTCGACAGGACGTCCAGGGCTTCCGCAGCCGCGAGTTCGGCTGCTGCCGGGGCCGTCTTGAAGCCGGCGCCGGACCAGCCGGTGGCCAGCACGATGCGGCTGTCGGGCCGTTCCCGGCCGAGATGGGGCAGGGAGTGCGGGGTGTACAGGTCGACGCCCTGCCGGCCGCCGAGGAAGCGGGTCGCCGGGTCCGCGAGCCAGGGCCAGCGCGCGGCCGCGCCTTGGCGGATGTACGCCACGTGCTCGTCGGTGAGCGTGTCCTCCCCGCCCGCGGGTACGTCCCACTCGTCGACGGGTCGCCCCGCCATGTACCCGCCCGCCGCCTCCCCGGAGACCTGGGGCCGGCCCCAGACGCCGGTCACCATGTCGACGACGGTCGGCAGTCCGGCCGTGTCCGGGTGGTGGAAGAAGCCGTACCGAATGCTCTTGGTGCGCCCCGCGTCCGAGCCGCTCAGCCGGTGACCGGCGATCGACCCGGTGCCGCTGCCGGCCGCCAGGACCACGGCCAGGGCCTCGACGGGCCCGCCCGGTTCCAGCAGGACGCGGACCCGGTCGGCACCGGGCGGCGCGACCAGTTCCCGCACGCGGGCGGGCAGCAGCCGGGCTCCGTGGGCCAGCGCCCGGTCCCGGTACACACGCGCGGTGCGCGGCGGATCGGCGTAACCGCCCTCCGGTTCCCACACCGCAGCGCTGACCCCGTCCACCGACAGCCCCGGGAACCGTTCCCCGATCACTCCGGGCTCCAGCAGCTCCGCCGGCACCCCGGCGCCGTTGAGCTCGGCGACGCCCTTCTCCGCCTGGTCCAGGTCGGCGTCGCCGCACAGCACCAGCGAACCGGTCGGCACGAAGCCGTACGGTCCCGGGACCAGGGCCGCGGGCCCCCAGGCCAGCTGGTGGCTGCGGAGGGCGAGCCCCCGCAGATACGGGTCGGCCTCGAAGGCCCGCACGAGCCCACCGGACCAGGCGGTGGCGTGGTCACGGCGCCCGTCCATCGGCGCGACGAGCGCCACCCGCGCGCCCTGCCGGGCGAGCACGGCTGCGGTCGCGGCCCCGACGACTCCGGCGCCGACGACGATCACGTCGTAGGCCCGGCCCCGGTGACCACCGCCGCCGCCCGAGGACGTCGACGTACGCGAAGGAGCGGGAGCGGGAGCGGGTACGGGTACGGGTACGGGTACGAAGTCCCAGCCCACGCTCCCCGCCACGGGCTCCCCGAGCGCGGTGAACGCCCGGTCGGCATGGGTCCGTACGGCGGCGAGCAGAGTCCGCCCGGTGCGCTCCGGGTTCTCGGTGAGGGCCTCGGTCGCCGCTGCGAAGGCGGCCATGACGTGGGCTTCCGGCCCTCCGCGCATCCGGGCCACGCGCGCGCCCCGGTTCGCGTCGCCGAGGAGTTCGGAGAACTCGTCGACCGCGCAGTCGTCGGTGAAGTACAGCTCCCCGTCGAACCCCGCCTCCCGCCACTCCCGGCCGACCCGCGCGGCCCCGCCGTGGGTCCCGCACACGACGAGCGCGGTGAGCGCGGCCGCGTCGGCCCCGGGGGCGGAGACGATGCCCGGCGCTCCCGCAGCCGTGCGGAGGCCGGTCGCCAACGGGCCGACGCCCGGCGGCGCACCGGTCGCCGGACCGCTGCCGTCCGAGACGACGGGCCCGGCCGGAAGTCCGGCGGCCGGACCGGGGCGGGCGGGGTCGCCCGCGTGCCACGCGTCCCGTACCAGGCGCGCCAGGCCCTCCCCGTACGCCGTCCCGTCGTGCGTGACGGCGATCCGGGTGTGGCCGGCCGCGCCGACGGCGGCGAGCAGATCCGCCGCCTGGGCGCGGTCGTCCGGGCACCAGCGCAGAACCGTGCCCCCGCAGTCGGCGAGCAGGTCCGGCGTCGTGGCCAGCGGCAGCAGGACGGGCAGGCCGCCGGACCGGTAGACGGGGAGCGCGGCCCGGGCGCCGGCGCTGTTGAAGTGGCCGATCACGAGCGTGTGCCGGCCTTCGGCGACCACGGCCTCGGCGATCTGCCGGGCCGTCTCCGCCTCCCCCCGGTCGTCGTACAGCTCCCAGGTGACGTCCCCGTACAGGGCGGCGGCCCGCTCCAGATGCTCACCCCATGCGGCCCGGGGCCCCGAGAAGGGCCCGACGACGGCGCCGCGGGGCAGCACGGATGCGGCACCGGCGGGCTCGGCGCGGGCGGCGGAGGCGGGCCGGGCACGGAAGCCCGGGGACCCCGCACCGACATCCCCGACGACCTCAGCCACCGAAGACCGTCCCCGGCCAGGCCGCCAGCGGCGCGCCCGGGACCAGTGGCGTCAGGGCCACCGCGTCCACGGGGCGTACCGCCGGCAGGCCGAGGAGCTCCGACAGCCGCGCAGATCCGTACGGCAGCGCGGGCGCGGCCCACGCCGACAGCGCGGCGGCCGCGGTCAGCTGCGCGGCCAGCGCGGCGCGGTACGCCGAGGCGCCGTCCGGCCGCTCCGCCTCGAAGCCGTTCACGTATCCGAAGTCCTCGGCCAGGGCGACGACTTCGTCGAGCAGCGCGACCGCCCGCCGGGCGTCGTACCCCTCGACCCCGTACGCCTCCCGCAGCTGTCCGACGGTCTCCGTCAGTCGCCCGCGCAGCCGCTCCCAGGCAGCACCCCGCGGCGTCTCGGCCGGGACCACGCCTCCGTCCTCGGCGACGGCGGCGAAGAGTCGGCCCAGCCAGCCGTCCCAACGGTCCGCCAGCCGCGACCGGCTGATCTCGAGCGCGGCCGAGCTGAAGCTGGTCTGCCGTCCGTTGGGCCGGTCCGACAGCACGTGGTAGCGCAGCACGTCCGCGCTCGTACGGGCCAGCTCCTCGTGCGCCCAGATGGCGTGCCGTCGGCTCGTGGAGAACTTCAGCCCCTCGAGCCGGTAGAACTCGTTGACCACGAACGCCTTCGGGAGTGCGATCTCCGCGTCGTACGCACGGAACGCCGCCGGGAACAGCAGCGCGTGGAAGTAGCCGTTGTCGAAGCCGAAGAACTGCACCGGCGCGGGCGCGGGCCCTGTCTCCCCGGCGCCGGTCCACTCCAGCAGATAGCCGGGGGCCATCTCGAACCACACGTAGATCCGCTGCTCGGTGAAGCCCGCGACCGGTACCGGCACACCCCAGTCGGAGGGGTGGCTGACGGCGATCTCCGGCAGCCCCTCGGCCCGCATCCACTCGCACAGCGACCGCAGGTGCGGCGGCATGTCGACCTCGGCCCAGAAGGTGGTGAGCTGCTCCTCGAAGGGGGCGAGGGGGAAGTAGAGCCGTTCGCAGTCGCGGAGTTCGGGGGTGTCGCCGCAGCCGGTGCAGACCGGCTCGATCAGGTCCGCGCAGTCGTTGGGGCGACCGCACGGCTCGCAGGCGTTGCCGTTCGAACCGGAGCCGCAGTGCGGGCAGCCGCCCTTGAGGTGCGCCTCGTACAGCCAGCGCTCGCAGCCGGTGCAGTACGGCAACGGCCGCGTACGGGCGACGATGTGCCCGGCGTCGTACAGCCGCTGGAAGAACTCCTGCACCACCGACTGGTACTCGACATCACGGCGCGGGCGGACGATCGCGTCGAAGTCGGCGCCGGCCTGCCGCCAGACGGACTCGATGGACGCGCCGTACCCGTCGGCGACCTCCTCGCCCTTGCGCCCGCCGTCGTTGAGGCCGCGGACGGGAACGTAGCTCTGGTGGTCATCGAGGCCGGTGGTGTACCGGACGGTCCCGGCCCCCTCGGCCACCAGATAGCGGCGCAGCACGTCACCGGCGAGGTACGGGCCGGCGAGGTGACCGATGTGCAGGTCGCCGTTGGGCGTGGGCGGGGTGGCGGTGATCCAGTGCGTCGCGCTCACGCCGCGACCTCCTCGTTCTCGGTACGGACGGCGGGCTCGCGCAGCGGCCAGTAGAGGGAGACCCAGCTCAGCTCCTCGTCGCCGGTGTTGTGGACGACGTGCTCCTGATTGCGGGGCAGGACGACGATGTCGCCCGCACGGAACGGCGGTTCGAGCACGCCGTCGAGGGTGACGCTGCCGGCGCCGGAGAGGATGATCATGACCTCGTCCTGGTTGTGGCAGTCGGGGTCGGAGTCGCCACCGGGCCGCAGGAAGCAGGCCATGGCGCCGACCGGCGGCTCCTTGTCCCCGCCGGGCCACGGAATCAGCCGTTGGCAGGCGAGGCCGAACTCCTCCTCGGCGGAACTCCGGTCGATTCGGAAGCGGTTCGGACTACGGTCGGCCATGGCCTCTCCTGTGCGGTCTGCCCGCCGGGCGGGCGGGGTGGTGTCGGCGCTGCCGTACGGGGTGACGGCGACGGCCGGCTCCCCCGGGGGCAGGATGGGTGCGGTGAAGGGCATACGGGTCTCCTGAGGCGTGCGGCAGGTGACGGGCGACGGCAACGCGGGCGGGAGGGCGTCTCTCCGACGCGGGGCGGGTCTCTCTCCGGCGCGGGGCGGGTATCTCTCCGACGCGGGGGCGGGGCAGGGCAGCCCTCAGCCCTCGTCCAACCCCCGCACCGCCGTCACCGGGATCCGGGCGAGGCCGGCCATGACCTGACGGGGGCCGGCGCCCCAGCCGTACCGTCGCTTGAGCGGGGCGAAGTGGATGGCGATCAGTTCGAGGAGCGGACCGAGATCGCCCGGCGTGGTGCCGAGCAGGGCGAGGAGTTGTTCGGTGCGGGTGATGCCCGCTCCGGGGCCGATCCCGTGCACGGCCGCGTCCTGCCAGGTGGCGCCGGCGCTGCGGGCCACCACGGTGTTGTGGAGGGCGAATCCCTGGTTGTCGTGGGCGTGGATGCCGACCGGGGCGACCACGGCGGCGCGGGTGGACTGGACGAGTTCGATGACGCGCTCCGGGCGGAGCGAGCCGAGCGAGTCGACGAGGAAGACGGCGTCGAGCGGTCCGAGCGCCGCCGTCTCGATGAGACAGCGGTCGAGTTCGGGATAGGAGGCGAGGTCGATGTCGGTGAGGAGCAGACAGACGCCGAACCCGGCGTCGCGCAGCCGTCCCAGCGGGGCGGCGGCACGCGCCACCTCGTCGTAGCGGACGGCGACGCGCACCAGGCCGACAGGGAGGGGGACGGCGGCGATCCGGTCGGCGATCCTGTCGGCCGCCGCCGCGGCGGGGCCGTCCCCTGCCGGCAGGTCGGCGGCGTCGAGCAGGACCGCGAACCGCGGCCCGTACCGCTCGGCGCGGGTGGCCGTGAGGACCTCGGGCAGTGGGGCGCCGGCCGTCCGGTCGGCGGGATCGCGCACGTACCCCAGCTCGATCACGTCGATGCCGAGCCGCCCGCAGACCGCGAGATAGTCGGCGACCAGCTGCGGTGACGGCGCGCCGCCGGTGAGCTGCCCGCTGGTACGCAGGGTGCAGTCGAGCAGCGTCATGCGGTCATCCCCAGCCGGTGTCGTTCGTTCCCGGGCCGGGGACCGGAGCGCCCCAGCCGGTGTCGTAGGTGCCGCTGACGACCGCCGCGCCCCAGCCCGTGTCCTCGGTACCGGCTCCACTGCCGGCGGCGAGCTGCGTGCCGGTGACGGTGGCCAGGCCCGCGAGGGCGGTGATCAGGGTGGCGTACACGGTGTTGCGGATCCGCCGCTTCATTCGTCTGCTCTCTCTTCCGCGATGACTGAGTCCGAGTGTTTGCAAGGGATTTGCATGGCTCGCGTGCTTCACGAGCTCTGTGAGCTTTGACCTTGTGGGCGGTGAGATGAACGTATCCGGGATTGCATGACTATCGGGCGGACCGCATGGCTCATTAGGCTGCATGGCAGCAACAGGACGCTGTCACAAGCGGGGGTAAAGGTGGCGATACCAGACAGAAGCGAGAGGCCCGAGGGCCTCACGAGCGGCCCTGGCGGTGGCTTCGCGGTCGGACTCATGGGCGCGCCTCCGGGGGAGGCTCTACCGGACGGCTTGGCTCCGGACGATCCGCCGGCGCGGGTCTACACGACGATCCTCGGACGCGATCCGGACCTCCCCGCGCGACCGGCGGACCTGGCCGAGGAGCTGGAACTCCCGCTCGCACGCGTGGAGTCGGCGGTGTCGGCCCTGCTCGACATGGGCCTACTGCGCCGCACCCCGGAGCGCGGGGTCCTGCCGGTGCCACCGGACGAGGCGGTCCAGCGCACCCTGGGCCCGCTGGAGCGCGAGATGCGGGCCAGACGCCTGCACATGGAGCGCACACGCGAGCAGTTGATGGCGTTCATGCCGCTCTACGAGACGCATCTGTCCCAGATGACGCACCTCCGGCGGGCGGAGTACGTGGAGGTCCTCACCGATCTCCGGGCGGTCCGGGAGGCGATCACCGAACTGGGCCGCACCTGCGAGAGCGAGGTCATGACGGCGCAGCCGGGCGGTGGCAGGCGCGCCGAGGTCCTGGAAGAGGCGGTCGCCCGGGACGAGGAGCTGCTGCGCCGCGGCGTCCGGATGCGCATCCTCTACCAGCACACCGCCCGCTTCTCCGCGGGCACCTGCGCCTATGTCGAACGGGTCGGCAAGCTGGGCGCCCAGGTGCGGACCCTGGACGACGAGTTCATGCGGATGCTGGTCTTCGACCGCGCGACGGCGGTCATCCCGGTCCCGGACGACCCGAACGCGGCGGTCCTGATCCGTGAACCCCACGTGGTCTCGTTCATGGTCGGCGCGTACGAACGCCTCTGGCTGGAGGCGCTCCCGTTCGAGACCGAATGGGACCGCCAGACGATCATGGACATCTCCGACGAGCTCAAGCAGACGATCGTCCGCCTCCTCACGGAGGGCCTGACCGACGCCGCGATCGCCCGCCGCCTGGGCCTCTCGGTCCGCAGCTGCCGCCGCCACGTCGCCGACGTGATGGCGGCCCTGGGCGCCGAGAGCCGCTTCCAGGCGGGCTACCTGCTGGCCCAGCAGGAACGCGAGCAGCCGACGGGCTGACGGCGTACGGCGCCGTCGGGCAGTTCATCCGACGGAACAGGAAAACGAAGCGGCGCCCGAGCCGGCCGAAGCCGTCCCGGGCGCCGCATATCAGGTCACACGGTCATGGGGTGACGCTGAACAGCATGCGCTTGCCCGGGTGTTCGGTGACCGTCCAGAGCTGGTTCGGCGAACCGGGCCAGACGGAGAGGTCCTCGACCCCGATCGCGGACAGCCGGCGGGGGGACGTCTCGACGAGTCGTCCGGTGCCGGTGTCGGGCCTGGCGACGATCAACCGGCCGTTCGACATTCCTCGGCTCTGGCTGAGGTAGTACGTGCCGTTGATGACCGCGGCGCCCTGGATCCCGCCGTTGTCGGTGTACGACGTGTTGTAGGGAATGCGGTAGGCCTCGTCGGCCGCCCAATAGCCGTTGGCGTCCAGTTTCGGCGTTCCCCCGCTGGCGTTCATCGGCCGACGGATGACCCTGCCGGTCGTGTACGCGTCCGTGACCTGTGCCTTCTCGCACCATTCGCCGGTGGTGATGTGGCGGACGCTGGAGCTGCGGTCCAGGCCGGCGAAGCTGGTCTTCGGTGTGACGTCGTTGGCCTGGCACGTCTTGTCGTTGTCCTGCATGTCGCAGGGAGTGCCCGGCGGCGGCTCGACCGTGTCGCAGGCGGTGTTGGTCCACCCGTCGCTCTGCGGAAGGATGTAGCGGTAGCCGTGGGCGTGGTAGACGCCGTCCTGCCTGCCGATGGCGGTCTTGGACGTGCCCCACTTCTCCGCGGGCAGTGCCCCGAGGTCGATGATGTTGCGCAGGTCGAAGACGCGGAATCCGCGGTTGGTGTCGGCCACGTACAGGTAGTAGCCGTACCAGACGATGCCACCGGCGTGCAGCGAGCCGTAGTTGTACTGGCTCGACGAGTAGTGCTGCGAGGTGCGCACACTCATGTAGCTGGCGTTGCCCGAGGAGTTGATGAACGGGTACACCAGCAGGACGTGGGCGTACTTCCCGGTGCTGGAATCGATGAAGGAGACACGAACGCCCTTGCGTTCGGTGTTCAGTCCGTCGGCGTCAGCGTCGTCGGGCTTCTTGTCGCCGTTCCAGTCGTCCTTGTTGTACCAGGTGACCATCATCGGCTTGTGGTCCGCGGGATTCCACCCGGCTTCGGGGTCGCCCCAGGTCTGGTCCTCGTCGGCGTCGGCGACGGTGGTCACGCCCTGCGGCCACCACTCGGAGTTCGCGTTGCCGTTGTCGGCGTCGTCGAAGCAGAAGCTCCGGGTGAAGTTCTCCGGCTTCGTGCCGGACTCGACGGCCGCCGCGTTGCAGACGCCCGAACTCCACGTGCCCTGACGGGCGTCCGCCTTCAATATCGAGTTCACGCCTATGTTGGGCAGGTCGGCGTTCAGCTTGTCGACCCGGCCCTGCAGTTCGGCCTTGTTGCCGATCGGGCGGAGCTCGAAGTTGCCCAGCGCGAGACCGGGATCGTCGACGGCCTGCGCGGGTGCTGCCGTCAGCAGCGACGCGGCGAGGGTCGCCATGATGGACAACACCGCCCTCGTCCTGAAACTCCTCTTCACGCGTTCCTCCCGTGTCATTGCCATGCACATGGCCTGCGGGAGTGTAGGCGAGTTCGACAACCCTGCGAGTGATGACCCTGTGAAGACGGTTGACCTGGGCTTTCGTGACGGGTCCGCCCCACACACGCCGTCGGGCCCCCCCGGTTTAACCGCCCGGGCCGCGCAGGGGACAGACGGGGGGACACACCCCCCGGGGGGGGCCGCCGGGGGGGGGGGGCCCCCCCCACGGGGAGGTA
>NZ_JBHJTL010000006.1:112157-159020 GCF_042264065.1 Streptomyces sp. NPDC056222
ATCCGACACACCGCGGGGTTTCGTGGGATCGGTTTTTGTTATCACCCCCCCCCCCCCACCCCCCCGCGGCCCCCCCGGTTTCACCGGCCGGGCCCGACGCTGGCTACTGACGGTGCTACAGCCCGCCGGTCTGGAGCAGCCGGTTCGGGGAGCCCCCCGAGACGGTCAGTTCGTCCTTGACGGTGTGATCGGTGATCCAGGTCGCGATGGCCGCCGGGCCGGTCGACGGGCTCTGGGCCCTGGCGAGGGCGGCGACACCGGCCACGTGCGGGGCGGCCATGGACGTGCCGTTCAGGGCGATGCTGTCGCCGCCGAGTCTGGCGGAGATGATGGCCGCGCCGGGAGCGTAGAGGTCGAGGCACGCTCCGAAGTTCGAGAAGTCCGTCTCCTCGTCCAGATGGTTCGTGGCGCCGACCGTCAGCACGTCGGCGGCGCTGGCGGGCGAGACGTTGCAGGCGTTGATGGAGTCGTTGCCCGCGGCGAACACGGGCAGGACGCCCCGGGCGGCCAGGGCGGTGGCGGCGTTGTTGACGGCGGTGTTGCGGGGGCCGCCGAGCGAGCCGTTGAGGACGGCCGGCTGGACGGCGTTCTGCGCCACCCAGTCCAGGCCGGCGATGATGCCCGACCAGGAGCCCGAGCCCTGGCAGTTCAGGACACGGACGCTGACCAGGGCGGCCTCGCGCGCCACGCCGTACCGCTTGCCGGCGACGGTGCCGCCGACATGGGTGCCGTGGCCGTTGCAGTCGGCGCCGCTCCTGCCGTCGCCGATCGCGTCGAAGCCGGGCCGCGCCCGGCCGTCGAACTCGGCGTGCCCGAACTCCAGACCGGTGTCGAGGATGTAGGCGGTGGCGCCCGTGCCGCCGGTGCCGACGTTGAACTGGCCGTTGAGCGGCAGATAGGGCTGGTCGATCCGGTCCTGACCCCAGCTGTACGCGACGTCCCGCAGGGTCGTCCGCGCCTGCTCGGGCGCCACGGTGACCGTGGCGTCCTGCTCGACGGTGGCGACGCCCGGCAGCTTGCGGACGGAGTCCAGCTGAGCGGCCGTCAGCTTGGCCGCGTAGCCGGAGAAGACACGGTTGTAGGTGAAGAGCGGCTTCACACCCGGCACCTGTTGCGCGGTGCCGGCCGACTGCCCCGCCTTCAGGGTGACGATGTACTGCCCCGGAATGGCCTTGGGAGAGGTCGAGGTGGTCAGCGGGGCGAGCGAGGGGCCGCCCGAGGGGGAGGGCACGGAGTGGGCCGAGGCCGAGAGGGGCCCGGCGATCGCCACGGCGGCGGAGAGCGCCACCGCGAGGGCGAACCTGATTCGTGTACGCATGGCCCTGAGATGACCAGCAGAAACGATCAAGGTCAATCACTTTGCGTAACAGTCGATCACTTACCGCAGCGAAGTGTGAAACACGCCCGCTGAACGCAGTAACCCCCGAGCGGCCGCCGACCGGCCCGATGGGGAGCGGCCGCGCATCCATGGGCACGCAATGGGCACGCACGAGGGCGACAGAACCGTCGCGCTCCCCATCCCGACCCAACAGGGCATGAAAAAGCCCCAGGTCACGGCGAGTGAGTCCTGGGGCTGATCCGAGCCGCCTTCGGGATTCGAACCCGAGACCTACGCATTACGAGTGCGTTGCTCTGGCCAACTGAGCTAAGGCGGCATGCCGTGCGTTCCCATGGTGGGTGCAGCGGCCTCGCCAAGTCTACACAGTTTCGAGGGGTGCTCCTGACCACCCTCCACGTGGCCCACGCCACCCCTCACGTGCAGCGCTTGCCGTCCTTCGGGACCGTGCCCTCCAGGAGGTAGGCGTTGATCGCGGTGTCGATGCAGTCGCTGCCCCGGCCGTACGCCGTGTGGCCGTCGCCCTCGTACGTCAGCAGGTTTCCGGAGGCGAGCTGGGACGCCAGGGACTCGGCCCACTTGTAGGGGGTCGCCGGGTCACGGGTGGTGCCGACGACCACGATCGGGGGCGCGCCCTCGGCGGTGATGCGGTGGGGGCGGCCGGTCGCCGGGGTCGGCCAGTAGGTGCAGTTCAGCGCCGCCCAGGCGAGGCTCTTGCCAAAGACGGGGGACGCCTTCTCGAACGACGGCACCGCCTTCTCGGCGTCGGCCGGCCCACGGAAGGACGCCGGGAGGTCGAGGCAGTTCACGGCCGCGTTGGCGGACATCAGGTTCGCGTACGAGCCGTCCGCCTCGCGCTCGTAGTAGGCGTCGGCCAGTGCCAGCAGCCCCGCGCCCTCACCGCCGATCGCCTGGGTCAGCGCGTCGCGCAACTGCGGCCAGGCCGCCTCGTCGTACATCGCGGCGATCACCCCGGTCGTCGCCAGGGACTCCCCCAGCCGGCGGCTCTCGCCGGTCGGTACGGGCCGGGCGTCGACGTCGCGGAAGAAGGCCTTCAGCCTGTTGCCGGCCGAGGCGACGGACTCGGTGCCGAGCGGGCAGTCCGTCTGCTCGACGCAGTCGGCCGCGAACGCCCGGAAGGCGGTCTCGAATCCGGCGGTCTGGTCGCGGTTGAGGTCGATCGCGGGCAGCGACGGGTCCATCGCCCCGTCGAGGACCAGCCGTCCGGCGCGGGAGGGGAACAGTTCGGCGTAGGTGGCGCCGAGGAACGTGCCGTACGAGGCCCCGACGTAGTTCAGCTTCTTGTCACCGAGCACCTCCCGAAGGATGTCCATGTCCCGGGCGGTCTCCACCGTGGAGACGCGCGGCAGGACCTTCCCCGAGCGCTTCACGCAGCCCGCCGCGAAGCCCTTGAAGGAGGCGGCGAGCGCATCGGTCTCGGCGAGGTCGTCGGGGGTCTGGTCGACCTGCGTGTAGTCGTCCATCTGCGGGCCCGTCAGACACTCGACGGGAGCGCTGCGCGCCACCCCGCGCGGGTCGACGGCGACCATGTCGTAGCGGGCGCGGACGGGGACCGGGTAGCCGATGCCCGCGTACGCCTGGAGGTAGCCGACGGCGGAGCCTCCCGGGCCGCCGGGGTTGACCAGGAGCGAGCCGATGCGCTTGCCGGGGCCGGTGGCCGCGACCCGGGAGACGGCCAGCTCGATGTCCCCGGCCGCCGGCTTCGCGTAGTCGAGCGGCACGCGCAGCGAGGCGCACTGGAAGCTCGGCACTCCACAGTCGCGCCAGGTGAGCTTCTGCGCGTAGTAGCTCCGCAGGGCCGCGTCGGACGTCGGGGCGGGCGCCCCCGCCGACGACGGAGTCGCGGGCGCGGCGGCGTCGCTGCCGCCCGTGCAGCCGGAGAGGATCAGCCCGGCGGCCGCGAGGGCCGTGGCGGACGTACGGAGCAAACGCCTGGAGTCCATGGACCGGAGCGTATCCGTACGAGTACGGACCGTGTCCAATCGCCCGTGCTCAGTCGCGCAGCGCCATCGTCATCGCCTCCACCGCGAGCAGCGGGGCGACATTGCGGTCCAGCGCCTCCCGGCAGGCGAGCACCGCCTCGATCCGGCGCAGCGTCCGCTCCGGCGCGGTGTCACGGGCGATCCGCTCCACGGCGTCCCGCACGTCCTCGTTGGCGAGCGGCGTCCGCGCCCGGAGCTGCAGGGTGAGGACATCGCGGTAGAAGCCGGTGAGGTCGGTGAGCGCGAGGTCGAGGCTGTCGCGCTGCGTCCGGGTCTTCCGCCGCTTCTGCCGCTCCTCCAGCTCCTTCATCGCCCCGGCGGTGCCGCGCGGCATCCGCCCGCCCTGGCCCCCGCCGAGCGCGGCCTTGAGCTCCTCGGTCTCCTTGACGTCGATCTCCTCGGCGACCTGCTTGGCGTCCTCGCCGGCCGCGTCGACCAGCTCCTGGGCCGCCTTGAGGCAGCCGCCGATGTCGTCGACGCGCATCGGGAGCTTCAGGACGACGGCGCGGCGGGCCCGGGCCCGCTCGTCGGTGGCCAGCCTGCGGGCCCGGTCGATGTGGCCCTGGGTGGCCCGGGCGGCAGCGGCGGCGACCTGGGGCTCGATGCCGTCCCGGCGTACGAGCACGTCGGCGACCGCGTCCACCGGGGGTGTGCGCAGGGTCAGGTGGCGGCAGCGGGAGCGGATGGTGGGGAGCACGTCCTCCAGGGACGGCGCGCAGAGCAGCCACACCGTGCGCGGCGCGGGCTCCTCGACGGCCTTCAGGAGCACATTGCCCGCGCCCTCGGTGAGCCGGTCGGCGTCCTCCAGGACGATCACCTGCCAGCGACCGCCGGCGGGCGAGAGCTGGGCGCGCCGGACGAGGTCGCGGGTCTCCTTCACACCGATGGAGAGCAGGTCCGTGCGCACGACCTCCACATCGGCGTGCGTCCCGACGAGCGCCGTGTGGCAGCCGTCGCAGAAACCGCATCCCGGTGCCCCGCCCAGCGCCCGGTCCGGGCTCACGCACTGCAGCGCGGCCGCGAAGGCGCGCGCCGCGGTCGCCCGGCCGGAGCCCGGGGGGCCGGTGAAGAGCCAGGCGTGGGTCATCTTGGACGCCTCGGGGTCCGGCCCGCCGGCGGCATGGGCGGTCACGAGCGCGTCGGCGTCCCGCGCCGCGGCGGCGAGCTGCTCCTCGACACGCGCCTGTCCGACGAGGTCGTCCCATACGGCCATGTCTGCCCCTCCTCAGGTACGCACTCCATTGTGGGGCACCCCTCTGACACCTCCGGACGGCCCGGGACGACGCCCGGAACGCCCCTGGGTCGTCCCGGATACGCCGGACGGGGGCGCGGCCTGCCGCGCCCCCGTCCGTACCGCCTCGCGTCAGCGACGCCGGCGGCGGCCGTCGTCCTCGTCGTCGTGGGGGCCGAGCAGCTCGTCCGCCAGGGTCGGGAGGTCGTCGAGCGGGGTCTCCTCCGCCCAGTCGGAGCGGCGGCGCGGGCGGCCCTGGTCGTCGAGCTGCGGCAGCTCGCGCGTCTGCTCGTTGGATCCTCCGGGCTGCTCGTCGCGGAAGATGCCCGACGGCACCCGATCGACCGGGTCCGTCCCCCGTACGGGAGGCAGCACGGCCGTCTCGTCGGCGGCCCGCACCGGCGGCAGCACCGCCGTCTCGTCCGCGGCCGGCACCTGCGGCAGGACCGAGGTCTCCGCCTCGGGCCGTACGGCGTTCGGGTCGACGACCGGCGTCGGGACGGTGATCTCGTTCGGCGAGACCTGGGGCACCGTCTGCGTCACCTCGTCGGGCCTCACGACGGGCGTTTCCACGGTCACCTCGTCGGGCTGCACGACGGGGGTCTCCACGGTCACCTCGTTGGCCGACGCCTCCGCCGCGCGGGCGGCCTGCGCGGCCTTGGCGGCAGCGGCCTCGGCCGCCTTGCGAGCCTCGGCGGCCTCGACGGCCCGCTGCGCCTCCGCGGCCCGCTGTGCCTCGGCGGCCTTCCTCGCCTCCTCGGCGCGGACGACCTCGGCGGCCTTCCTCGCCTCTTCCGCACGGGCGGCCTCGGCGGCGGCCTTCTCCGCGGCCTCGGCAGCCGCCTTCCGAGCGGTCTCCTCGGCGGACTTCGCCGCCGCGGCCTCGGCCAGGCGTCGCGCCTCTTCCGCCCGCAGCAGGGCCTCCTCGGCCTTGCGCTGCTTCTCGCGGCGGCGTTCCTCCGCCTCCGCGCGCAACCGGGCCTCTTCCTCGGCCTGCTTGCGGCGGCGTTCCTCCTCCTCGCGGCGGGCCTTCTCCTCGGCCTCGCGCCGCTTGCGCTCCTCCTCGGCGGCCAGCCGGGCCTCCTCGGCCCGTTGACGGGCCTCCTCCGCCTGCCGTTCTGCCTCGCGGCGCCGGGCCTCTTCCTCCTCCTGGCGCTTGCGCTCCTCCTCCTCGGCGCGGAGCTTGGCGAGCTGCTCCTGGCGCTCGCGCTCCAGCCGCTCCTCCTCCGCCTTGCGGGCGGCCTCCTCCTCGGCCCGGCGCCTGGCGTCCTCCTCGGCCTTCCGCCGCGCCTCCTCCTGGGCCTTCACCTCGGCCTCGGACAGCGGCAGCATCCGGTCGAGCCGGTGGCGTACGACGGTGGTGACGGCCTCCGGCTCCTGGCCGGCGTCGACGACGAGGTAGCGGCCGGGGTCACCGGCGGCCAGCGCCAGGAAACCGGCCCGCACGCGCGCGTGGAACTCCGGCGGCTCGGACTCCAGCCGGTCGGGTGCCTCGGTGAACCGTTCCCGCGCGGTCTCCGGGGAGACGTCGAGCAGCACGGTCAGGTGCGGAACGAGACCGCCGGTCGCCCAGCGGTTGATGCGGGCGATCTCGGTCGGCGACAGATCCCGCCCGGCGCCCTGATAGGCGACGGACGAGTCGATGTACCGGTCGGAGATCACCACCGCGCCGCGCTCGAGGGCGGGCTTGACCAGCGAGTCGACGTGCTCGGCGCGGTCGGCGGCGTACAGCAGCGCCTCGGCGCGGTTCGAGAGCCCGGCGCTGGACACGTCGAGAAGGATCGAGCGCAGCCGCTTGCCGATCGGCGTCGCGCCCGGCTCGCGGGTGACGACGACCTCGTGGCCCTTGGCGCGGATCCACTCGGCGAGCGCCTCGGCCTGGGTGGACTTGCCGGCGCCGTCGCCGCCCTCCAGGGCGATGAAGAAGCCGGTCGGGGCGGGCGCCTGGACGGGGTCGGCGCCGCGCAGCGCGTCGCGCAGATCGCGGCGCAGCGGTACGCCGGCCCGGTCGTCGGTCTTGGCGAGGACGAGCGCGGCGACGGGCAGCAGCAGCGCACCGACCAGCATCAGCGTGAACGCGGCACCGCCGTGCGCGAAGACGAAGCTTCCGGAGGCGAGGCGGTGCTCCCCGATGGCGGCGGCGAGCAGCGGAGCGCCGAGCGCGCCGACGGCCATGGCGACCCGGGCGACGGCCTGGAGGTGTTCGGTGACCCGGGGGCGCCGGGCCTCCTCGGTCTCCTGGTCGATGAGGGTGTGGCCGGTGTTGGCGGCGACACCGGCCGCGTACCCGGCGAGCACGGCGAGGAGCAGGACCGTGGCCGTGTCCGGGACGAGGCCCATCGCGAGCAGCGCGATGCCGGTGAGGCTGATCGCGAGGGCGAGCAGCCGGCGGCGGGAGAGGACGGGCAGGACGGATCCGGCCGTCCTGATGCCGACGCCGGTGGCCCCGCTCAGCGCGAGGATCAGCAGCGCGAAGGTGACGGGGCCGCCTCCGAGGTCGTACGCGTGCAGGACGGAGACCGCCGCCGCGGCGGTGATGGCTGCGGCGACGGTGGCGCAGGCGAGGACGAGCAGCCGGACGGCTCCCGTGCGGCCCTTCTCCGCGGAGGGCCTGCGCAGGCCCTCCAGGGGCGAGCGGGGGCGCGGCGTCTGCCCGCCGGGCAGCTCGACGGCGTACAGCACGGAGAGCGAGGCGGCGAACAGTCCGGCGGCGACGTACGCGCCGAGGGCGGCCTGGTGCAGCGAGAACCACTCGATGCCCGTGCCGAGCAGGTTGCCGACGAGGGTGGCGACGAGGAGCACGGCGGCCGCGGCCGGTACGGCGAGGAATCCGGTACGCAGCGACAGTCGGCGCAGTGCGTCCAGGTGGTCCGGCAGGGGCCGCACGGCGGCGCCCTCCAGCGGCGGCGCGGGCAGCAGCGCGGGAGCCGCGCCCTCCTTGGCCACGGTCCACAGCCGCTCGGCGGCGCCGACGACGAAGACGGTGCCGAGCAGGAACCCGAGCGCCTTGTCCGGGGTCCAGTCGATCCACAGGGGCGCGACCACGAGCAGCGCGATCCGCAGACCGTCGGCTCCCATCATGGTCCAGCGCCGGTCGAGCGCGCCGCCGGGCGAGGTCAGCGCGGTGAGGGGGCCGAGGAGGACGGCGCCGAACAGCACCGACGCCAGCAGTCGGGCGCCGACCACGGCGGCGACGGCGAACGCGGCCCCACGGTATCCGCCGCCGAGGGCTCCCTCGAAGACGGCGGCCTGGAGCCCGAGGAGCACCAGGACCAGCAGGGCGAGGGCGTCCCCGGTCCCGCCGACGAACTGGGCGCTCCAGAGCCGTCGCAACGGTTGATGGCGCAAAAGCGCCCGTACGGCACGCTCCCGGGAGTCTGCGACAAGCGCGACGTCGGAGTCTGGCTGCTCTGCTCGCGTCATCCGTCCACCCTATCCGGACCCCTTTACTCCCCGTGGCCCGCGCCCGAACAAACGACGTAAGGGGCGGGGGCAACGGGCCCCCGCCCCTTACAAGGTGTGCCGATCGCGGCTATTCGGCCGTCTTCTTCGCGGCGGCGGTCTTCTTCGCCGCCGCGGTCTTGGCCGTCGTCGTCTTCTTCGCGGCGGTCTTCTTGGCCGCCGTCTTCTTCGCCGGCGCGGCCTTCTTGGCGGCCGTCTTCTTCGCGGGCGCCTTCTTGGCCGTCTTCTTCGCCGGACCCTTGGCACGCTTCTCGGCGAGCAGCTCGAAGCCGCGCTCCGGCGTGATGTCCTCGACGCTGTCGCCCGTCCGCAGGGTCGCGTTGGTCTCGCCGTCGGTCACGTACGGGCCGAAGCGACCGTCCTTGACGACCACGGGCTTCTCGCTGACCGGGTCGACACCCAGCTCCTTCAGCGGCGGCTTGGCGGCCGCCCGGCCACGCTGCTTGGGCTGCGCGTAGATCGCGAGCGCCTCCTCCAGCGTGATCGTGAAGAGCTGCTCCTCCTCCGTCAGCGACCGCGAGTCCGTGCCCTTCTTCAGGTACGGGCCGTAGCGGCCGTTCTGCGCCGTGATCTCGACGCCCTCCGCGTCGGCGCCCACCACACGCGGCAGGGACATCAGCTTGAGCGCGTCCTCCAGCGTGACCGTGTCCAGCGCCATGGACTTGAAGAGCGAGGCAGTCCGCGGCTTCACCGCGTTCTTGCCGGTCTTCGGGGTGTCCTCGGGCAGGATCTCGGTGACGTACGGGCCGTACCGGCCGGCCTTGGCGACGATCTGGTTGCCGCTGACCGGGTCGACGCCCAGCTCGAAGTCACCGCTCGGCTTGGCCAGCAGCTCCTCGGCGTAGGCGACCGTCAGCTCGTCGGGCGCGAGTTCCTCGGGGACGTCCGCGCGCTGGTGGCCCTCGGTGTCCTTCTCGCCGCGCTCGACGTACGGGCCGTACCGCCCGACGCGCAGCATGATGCCGTCGCCGACCGGGAAGGAGGAGATCTCCCGGGCGTCGATCGCGCCGAGGTCGGTCACCAGCTCCTTGAGACCGCCGAGGTGGTCGCCGTCACCGTTCCCGGCGTCCGCCGCGGCGGACGCTCCGGAGCCCTCGCCCTCGCCGAAGTAGAAACGCTTCAGCCACGGCACTGCCTGGGCCTCGCCCCGCGCGATGCGGTCGAGGTCGTCCTCCATCTTGGCGGTGAAGGAGTAGTCGACGAGCCGGCCGAAGTGCTTCTCGAGCAGGTTGACCACGGCGAAGCTCAGGAAGGACGGCACGAGCGCCGTCCCCTTCTTGAAGACGTAGCCGCGGTCCAGGATCGTGCCGATGATCGACGCGTACGTCGACGGGCGGCCGATCTCCCGCTCTTCCAGCTCCTTGACCAGCGAGGCCTCGGTGTAGCGGGCCGGCGGCTTGGTCGCGTGGCCGTCGGCGGTGATCTCCTCGGCGGACAGCGCGTCGCCCTCGGCGACCTGCGGCAGCCGGCGCTCACGGTCGTCCAGCTCGGCGTTGGGGTCGTCGGCCCCTTCCACGTACGCCTTCATGAAGCCGTGGAAGGTGATCGTCTTGCCGGAGGCGCTGAACTCGGCGTCCCGGCCGTCCGCGGAGCGGCCGCCGATCTTCACGGTGACCGAGTTTCCGGTCGCGTCCTTCATCTGGGAGGCGACGGTCCGCTTCCAGATCAGTTCGTAGAGGCGGAACTGGTCGCCGGTCAGACCGGTCTCCGCCGGGGTGCGGAAACGATCACCCGAAGGGCGAATCGCCTCGTGCGCCTCCTGCGCGTTCTTGACCTTGCCCGCGTAGACGCGGGGCTTCTCCGGCAGGTAGTCGGCGCCGTACAACTGCGTGACCTGGGCCCTTGCCGCCGCGATGGCGGTGTCGGACAGGGTCGTGGAGTCCGTACGCATGTAGGTGATGAAGCCGTTCTCGTACAGCTTCTGGGCGACCTGCATGGTCGCCTTCGCGCCGAAGCCCAGCTTCCGGCTCGCCTCCTGCTGGAGGGTGGTCGTACGGAACGGGGCGTACGGGGAGCGGCGGTACGGCTTCGACTCGACCGACCGGACGCTGAACGAGGTGTCGGCGAGCGAGGCGGCCAGCGCCCGCGCCTTCTCCTCGTTGAGGTGGAGGATGTTCGCGGTCTTCAGCTGCCCGTCGGAGCCGAAGTCGCGGCCCTGGGCGACGCGCTTGCCGTCGACCGTGTTCAGGCGCGCGACCAGCGACGACGGGTCCGACGGGTCGCCGGCGCGGCCGGTCGCGAAGGTGCCGGTGAGGTCCCAGTACTCGGCGGAGCGGAAGGCGATGCGCTCGCGCTCACGCTCGACGACGAGTCGGGTGGCCACGGACTGGACTCGGCCCGCGGAGAGGCCGCGCATGACCTTCTTCCACAGGACCGGCGAGACCTCGTAGCCGTACAGCCGGTCGAGGATGCGGCGGGTCTCCTGGGCGTCCACCATGCGCTTGTTCAGCTCGCGCGGGTTGCGGACGGCCTCCTGGATCGCGTCCTTGGTGATCTCGTGGAAGACCATCCGGTGGACCGGGACCTTGGGCTTCAGGACCTCGAGGAGGTGCCACGCGATGGCTTCGCCCTCGCGGTCCTCATCGGTGGCGAGGAAGAGTTCGTCGACCCCGGCCAGCTGCTCCTTGAGCTTCCTGACCTGGGCCTTCTTGTCCGCGTTGACGACGTAGATCGGCTGGAAGTCGTGCTCGACGTCGACACCGAGGCGGCGCACCTCGCCGGTGTACTTCTCGGGCACCTCGGCGGCGCCGCTGGGGAGGTCGCGGATGTGCCCGACGCTCGCCTCGACGACGTAACCCGGGCCGAGGTAGCCCTTGATCGTCTTCGCCTTGGCAGGCGACTCGACGATGACGAGTCGGCGGCCGCCCTGTGCGGTCTCGCTGGTCGGGGACAACTTCGCTCTTCTCTCCGGTCGACGCTCGGTGGCACGTACGGCGCTGGTACTCCGCATGGCACGCACGGCGGCGACACGCTGGGTGACGCTGCCATCGCTGCGGAGTGTGACGGTACAACCCGCCCCCGTGTCAAACGGCGAAAGCCCGCAACGGCCACTCGAACGGTAACCCGAGTCCTGGCATTCCTGCCGCCCGGACTCCCGGTCCGGTGGGGCGGGCCCGCTCGGGGCGACCTCGTCACAGCCGCCCGAAGCACCACACCCCGAGGAGAAGGAAGACGATTCCGAAGATCGTCGTCAGCGTGGCGGCCATCGGCGTGGCGACCCCCTGCGCGACCTGTCGGCCGTGCGCCACGCGCACCCCCGTCCACAGCAGCAGCGCGGCTCCGAACAGCGCGAACGCCATTCCCGCGAAGATCGCCGGCCCGCTCTCCATGCCCGTACCCCGTTCCCTTCGCGGGCCCCCGTGGCCCCGGAGGCCGAGGCTGGCACCTCCCGGCGTCGTCGGCGCGAATTCCGGGTGAACGACGCGGACGCTCCCGTACGGGTTCACGAATATGGCCGGTAGTGCGCCCCTCCCTCCTTCCTTCTGGTTCGTCACATCACATCGAGCGTGGCCCGTCGCCTGCTGCCCCGCTCGAAGACGGCGAGGAGTGCCACGGCCAGGAGCGCGTATCCGGCGCCGACCGCGAGCTCGGCGCCGAGCAGCGCGCCGTCGAGGCCGTCACCGGCGGTGAGCCGGCGCGCCGCGTCCGCCGCGTGGGTCAGCGGCAGCAGGTCGCCTGCCGTCCGCATCCACTCCGGCAGCGTGGGGCGGGGGACGGCTGCGCCCGTCAGCAGGAGCAGTACCGAACTGGCCACGTTCGACACGAGAAAAACGTCCCGGAAGCGCAGCCCGAGCGCGCCCAGCGCGAGCCCGAACGCCGAGCAGGCAGCGGCCGCGACGAGCAGCACCAGGGCGAGACCGGGCAGCGCGGCGACGGGCACCGGCAGTCCGAGCACGAACGCGGCGACGGTGAGGACGAAGGCGCTGACGAGCAGCCCGTTCAGGACGTACGGGAGGGCACGTCCGGCCCACAGGGGGACGCGATGGCGCGGCGAGAGCAGGACGGCCCCGAGGGTGCCGAACCGGCGCTCGTTCGCGATCGCCATCGTGCCGCCGTACACGCAGGAGGCGGAAGCCGCGAGGACGGCGTTGCCGACCAGATGGAAGCGGTCGTCGGCGACACCGAGTTCTCTGCCAAGGAAGACGAAGAAGAACACCTGGAGCAGCGGCCCGACCAGCAGCGTTCCGATGAACATGGGTGGGGTCGTCCAGTTGAACAGGGCGCGGTAGGAGAGCGATCCGCCGACCACGACGAGCCGGGCGGAGGTACGGAAGCGGAAGCCGATGAGGCGGAGGCGGAAGCAGAACATCCGGCAGGGTCCTTTCAGGCGAGGGCGAGCGTGGCCGCGGCGCGCGCCCGGCGCTCCACCCGACCGAGGACGAGGACGGCGGCCAGCGCGTATCCGGCGCCGAGGGCGACGGCTCCGAGCAGCGGGGTGAGGAGGTCCCCGCCGGAGGTCGCGGCATGCACGGCACGCGCGCCCCAGGTCGTCGGCAGCGCCCAGGAGATCGGGTGGGTCCAGGCGGGCAGCACACCGATCGGCACGAGCAGCCCGGACAGCAGCCAGACAGGCGTGTCGAGCGGGTTGGCCAGCGCGTTGGCGTTGCGCAGCAGCACGAAGGTGGCGGCGAGCAGCAGCCCCATCATGCCGAGCGCGAGCACGCACACGGGGACGGCGAGGAGGAAGAGGAGCGGGTGCGCGAAGTCCAGGGGCACGCCGAAGAGCAGCACGCCCCACAGGACGGTCGCGCCCATCGCGTACGTACCGATGACGGCGGTCGCGAGGGTGATCGGCAGCAGGACGAGGGCGAGCGGGGCGGGCGCCACGACGAGCGTCTCCAGCGTCCCCAGCCAGCGCTGGTTCTGCACGGCTCCGCCCGAACCGAACAGCACCGAGCCCCAGATGCCCATGAGACCGGCGCCGACGGAGGCGGTGAGCAGCCGCTCCGGGTCGCCGGCCGCACGGAACAGATAGACGGCGAGGGTCGCGTACACGAGCGGCACGAGGACGGCGAAGGTGATCTCGATCGGCGAGCGGGACATGTACGAGACATGGGTGCGCACGCCGACGCCGATCAGCCGCAGGACGCGCGTCACGCCGACACCCCCCGAGAACGCCGGGACGCCCGGTCATGCTCCGGCGCATCGGACCCGTCGGACCCCTGCCGGTCGTCCTCGGCGACGATCGCGATGTAGGCGTCCTCCAGGGAGGGTTCACGGCTGGCGACCCGCCCGATGCGTATGCCTTCGACGGCCGCCAGGATCCGGGCGTGCGGTACGGCTCCGCGGTCGGTCTGCACGGTCACGGTCTGCGCGGCCCCCCGGTCCTCCGCCGACGCTCCCCGCACACCCGGCAGTTCACGGATCCGCGCCAGGTGCTCCTCGCCGACGCCGTACGCCTCGATCTCCAGCACGTCCCGTTCCTGGACGCGGGACTTGAGGCTCTCGGGCGTCCCGAGCGCCTTGATCCGGCCGCCGGCGATGACGGCGACACGGTCGCAGAGCTCGTCCGCCTCGGCCATGTAGTGGGTGGTGAGCAGCACGGTCGTACCGGCGGCGGTGAGATCGGCGACGGTGCGGCGCAGATCGCGGGCGGCGACCGGGTCGACGCCGATGGACGGCTCGTCGAGGAAGAGGACGTCGGGGTGGTGGAGGAGGCCTCGGGCGATGTGGAGGCGTTGCCGCATCCCGCGCGAGTACCCCTCGACCCGCTCCTTCTCGCGGCCCGTGAGGCCCACCAGGTCGAGGAGTTCGGCGATCCGCCGCTTCTGGGCGCGGGCCGGGACTCCGTACAGCTCGGCGAAGTACCGGAGGTTGTCGAGGGCGGACAGCCGGTCGTAGAGGCCGCGGTCGCCGCCGAAGACGTAGCCGATGCGGCGGCGTACGGCGACGGGGTCGCGGGCCACGTCGTGGCCGAACACCCGGGCCGTGCCGGACGTCGGCAGGAGCAGGGTGTTGAGCATCTTGATGGTCGTGGTCTTCCCGGCGCCGTTGGGGCCGAGGAGCCCGAACAGTTCGCCCGGCGCCACCTCGAAGGTGACCCCGCGCACGGCCTCGGTCTCGGTCCGGCGGGGCCGCAGCCACCCGGTCCTGCTGGTGTAGGTGCGGCGCAGCGCGTCCGCCTCGATTGCGAGCATGCGCGGGACGTTAGGAGCGCCGTACCGCCCCGGGCCATCGATTCGGGAGCCC
This sequence comes from Streptomyces sp. NPDC056222, assembly GCF_042264065.1. NCBI lineage: Bacteria > Bacillati > Actinomycetota > Actinomycetes > Kitasatosporales > Streptomycetaceae > Streptomyces > Streptomyces sp. NPDC056222. The sequence continues at coordinate 126,379 of NZ_JBHJTL010000006.1, forward strand.
CCGAATCGTCAGGCGACCGCGTGCAGCACGCCCTCCCCGGCGAGGAGCGCGAGCAGCGAACGGCCGGTGTCCGTCAGCTGGTAGTAGACGGAGCGGCCGACCCGGTGCCGGGTCACGACGCCCGCTTCCGCGAGCACCGACAGATGCTCGGAGACCGTGCTGGGCGCGAGCCCGAGCCGGTCCGCGACACCGGCCGTGGTCAGGGGACCGACCAGCTCCCGCAGGACGGCCGCACGGCCGCGTCCGAGCATCAGCCCGAGCCGGTCCTCGGCGACGGGCTCGACCGGTTCGCGCAGCGTTGCCGCCCCCCGCGCCTGGTAGGAGACGGCGACCACCTCGGGGTCGTCGGTGGAGTAGAGCCGGCAGCCCTCCGCGAAGACGAGCGGGACCAGTACCAGACGCCGCTCCCCCGTCGCGTACTCCGCCTCGTAGTGCTTGGTCAGTTCGAGCACCGGACGCTCCCAGCGCCCGCGCGCTTCGAGCCCGCTGAACAGCGTGTCGACGCCCTCGGTCGCGAAGGTCCGCGCCCGGACGAGGACTTCGTCCTCGACGAGTCGGCGCATGGTCGGCCAGTACGGCTCGATCGCGCCCTCCCACCAGGCCGCGTACGCGTCGGCGAGCGCCGCGCAGGCGGCCTGCGGGTCCTTCAGATAGGGCAGCAGGAAGGGCTCGTCGGCCATCCCGGGGAAGGTGACGGCCGCCTGGGCCCGGACGAACTCCGGGTCGGTGGAGCGCAGCTGATCGAGCTCCTCGTGGACATTCACCGTGCCGACGGGGCGCGGCAGCAGGAAGTCGGAGACCTCGTACCGTCCCTCGGCAAGCAGCTCGCGCAGCGGCCCGAGCCGCTCGTCCTCGCGCCACACCTCCCGCGCGCCGACGACCCACTCCTGGTACGGCCAGGAGGGCCGCCGCCACGGCAGCGCGAGGTGGAGGGCGCAGAAGGCGTCCCGCAGCGGGCTGATCGCGATGCGGGTCGCCCCGAGCGAGGCCTCGTCCAGCTCGATCCGTATCAACCCTGCCGCCCCTCCTCGCCGACCGGGAGGAGGAATCCCTCCTCCACCAGCAGCCGGATCGCCTGCGGGGTGCGGTCGCGCAGCAGCACGGGGTCCTCGCCCATCAGCTGCCCGATCGCGTCGAGGATCCGGCCGGCGCTGAGCGAGCCGTCACAGACGCCCGCGAAGCCCGCCCCGACGTGGTCCACCTTGGTGGCGCGCCGCATCCCGCGGTTCTGCCGCAGCACGACGTGCTCGGGGTCCTCGGCGCCCGGCAGCCCGACCTGCTCCTGCATCACCTCGGGTGCGAGGGCGAAGTGGTCGGCGAGCAGGGCCGCGTCGTCATGGGCGCGCAGATAGTCCTGGCGCTCGAAGTGGGCCCGTACGGTGTCGCCGAGCGGCTGCTCGACCGGGTGCGGCCACTCCTCGATGACGATCGACGGCTCGACAGCGCCGGAGGCCACGGCGGCGTTCTTGCGCAGGGTGATCCAACCGAAGCCGACGGCCTTGGTCTTACGGGCCTCGAACTCGTCCAGCCAGGCCCCGTACCGCGTCGCGTACTCCGTCGGCTCCTCGCGGTGGTCGCCGCTGTCGCGCAGCCACAGCTCGGCGTACTGGGTGATGTCCTGGACCTCGCGCTGCACGATCCAGGCGTCGCAGCCGCGGGGGACCCAGGAGCGCAGCCGGTCCTGCCACTCCTCGCCCTCGACGTGCTGCCAGTTGGCGAGGAACTGGGCGTAGCCGCCGTCGTTGAGCCGCTCCCCGGACTCCTGCACGAGCGTGCGGCACAGGTCGTCGCCGCCCATCCCGCCGTCGCGGTAGGTGAGCCGGGCGCCGGGGGAGATGACGAACGGCGGATTGGAGACGATCAGGTCGTACGTATCGCCGTCGACCGGCTCGAAGAGGGAGCCCTGGAGCAGCTCGGCCTCGCGGGCGCCGGAGAGCGCGAGGGTGAGGCCGGTGAAGTCCAGCGCGCGGGGGTTCAGGTCGGTGGCGGTGACCAGGGTGGTGTGCTGGGCGGCATGCAGGGCCTGGATTCCGGAGCCGGTGCCGAGGTCGAGCGCGGAGGACACCGGCGTACGGACGGTGATGCCGGCGAGGGTGGTGGAGGCCCCGCCGACGCCGAGGACGACGCCTTCGTCCTTCTTTCCGATGCCGCCGGCCCCGCCGACGGCGCAGCCCAGGTCGGAGACGATGAACCAGTCCTGGCCCTCGGGCCCGCCGTACGGCCGTACGTCGACGGCGGCGCGGACCTCGTCGTCCACGAGCTCCACCCAGCCGTCCGCCAGGCACTCCTCCAGAGGCAGCGCGACGGCCGCCCGCTCGGCGGGGACGGACCCCTGGAGCAGGAAGAGCCGCACGAGGGTCTCCAGCGGGGAGTCCCCCCGGGTGGCCCGCAGCGCAGGCACGGTCTCGCTGCGCGCGAGCGCGGCGTAGGCGGGGGCGCCGAGCAGTTCGAGCAGGCCGTCGGCGGTGAAGTCGGCGGCGAGCAGCGCTTCGCGCAGCCGGGCGGCGTGCGCGGGCACGGGGAGGCGGGAGGTCAGGCTGGTCGTACTCACCCCACCATTGTGACGGCCGCCACCGACATTGCCTCTGCCGCCCCGCCCGGGGCGACCCCGGACCCGGCGGCTTCGGACCCGGGCCACGGACCCGGGCCACCGGCCCGCCACGGACCTGGGCCGCGGACCCGGGCCACCGGCCCGCCACGGACCTGGGCCGCGGAACGGGCCGCCACGGACCTGGGCCGCCACGGACCAGGCCCACGGACCCGGCCCGCCACGGACCCGGGCCACGGTCCCGGCTGCCTCGGACCCGGCCGCGTCGTGCCTGCCCGGTCGGCAACGCGAGGGCCCCGGGCGAGCGGTGCTCACCCGGGGCCCGTACGGCCCGTCCGCCCTACTCCGCCTTCTTGCTCGCGGATCCCGACGGCTTCTCCGAAGGCTTGGTGGACGTCTTCTCCGAAGGCTTGGAGCCCGCGTCGGGAGACGCCGAGCCGCCCGCCGCCGGCGAGGGCGTCGCCCTCTGGCAGCCCGGCTGCTTCGCCATCGCCGTGCCCAGCTCACCGGACTGCAGCTTGGCCAGCGCGTCCTGGTCCATCTTCTCGATCTTCTTCAGACCGTCGGCGACACCCTGCAGACCGTCCGCGAACTTCTGCTGGTTGTTCGGGTCGAGCCCGTCGACCTGCTTCTTCAGCCCCTCGTACGCCACCGCCGTGGCGTTGAGCTCCTTGACCGCGTCCTGCTGGAGCTTCTCCCCGTTGTCCACGGGCGGCGCACCGGCGGCCTCGATGGACTTGGCGAGCGCGCGGTCCGCGTCGGCGATGTCCTGGAAGGCCTTCGAGTCGGCGGCCTGGATGTCGGCCGGCTTTCCGTCCGCCGCCGTCGAGATGATGAGCTGCTGTGCGTCGGCCCGCTTCTGGATCTGGGGCTTCGCCTGGTCGCAGACCGTCTTGGCCCAGTCGTCGACCTTGTCGCCGTCGTCGCTGCAACCGGACAGCGCGAGTACCAGTACCGCGCCGCCGGACAGCGCGGCCGCAAGTTTCTTGTTCACCGGATCGGTCCCTTCCAAGGCTCTCGGCCCCGGAACATACACGCCATGCGGGCGACATCCACCTTTCGTGCGACCGATTCATCCCATATTGCAGCCGTTCGCACCAAGGGAGACACGCCTCACTCCCCCACACGCAACGAGCGGACGACATGTCAACACATGCCGTCCGCCCGCACTCTGACCAGGTGTTACGAAATCACCGGCGTATCCGGCGAAGCGGCCTTGCGATGCGCGGCGTTGCCTTCGTCACCCGCTTCGTCGCCGACGGCCACCGAACGCCGCTTGGAGACGTAGACGGCACCGACGATGACGACGATCGCGAGGATGGCGATCAGCGCCCGCAGTCCGGCACTCGAGTCGTCGCCGTAGCTGAACTGCACCACCGCGGGCGCGATCAGCAGGGCGACCAGGTTCATCACCTTCAACAGCGGGTTGATGGCCGGTCCCGCGGTGTCCTTGAACGGGTCGCCGACGGTGTCGCCGATGACGGTCGCGGCATGGGCCTCGCTGCCCTTGCCACCGTGGTGACCGTCCTCGACGAGCTTCTTGGCGTTGTCCCACGCCCCGCCGGAGTTGGCGAGGAAGACCGCCATCAACGCACCCGTGCCGATCGCTCCGGCGAGGTACGCGCCGAGCGCGCCCACACCGAGTGAGAAGCCGACCGCGATCGGCGCCAACACGGCGAGCAGTCCGGGCGTGGCGAGTTCGCGCAGCGCGTCCTTGGTGCAGATGTCGACCACGCGCCCGTACTCGGGCTTCTCGGTGTAGTTCATGATCCCGGGGTGCTCGCGGAACTGCCGCCGTACCTCATAGACCACCGCGCCGGCCGAGCGCGACACCGCGTTGATCGCGAGCCCCGAGAAGAGGAAGACGACCGCTGCGCCGAGGATCAGCCCGAAGAGGTTGTTGGGCTGGGAGATGTCCATCGAGAGATTCGTCTCGGTGACCTTGGCCCCGACGTCGCCGACCGCCGTGGCGATCGCGTCGCGGTACGAGCCGAACAGCGCCGCCGCCGCCAGGACGGCGGTCGCGATGGCGATGCCCTTGGTGATGGCCTTGGTGGTGTTGCCGACGGCGTCGAGGTCGGTGAGGACCTGCGCGCCCGCGCCCTGGACGTCGCCGGACATCTCGGCGATGCCCTGCGCGTTGTCGGAGACCGGTCCGAAGGTGTCCATGGCGACGATCACACCGACGGTGGTGAGCAGGCCGGTGCCGGCCAGGGCGACCGCGAACAGGGCCAGCACGATGGAGGCGCCGCCCAGCAGGAACGCCCCGTAGACGGCGAGGCCGATCAGCATGGCGGTGTAGACGGCGGACTCCAGACCGATGGAGATGCCGGCGAGGACGACGGTGGCGGCGCCGGTGAGCGAGGACTTGCCGATGTCCTTGACCGGGCGCCGGGTCGTCTCGGTGAAGTAGCCGGTGAGCTGCTGGATCAGCGCGGCCAGGACGATGCCGATGGCGACGGCGACCAGGGCGAGGATCCGCGGGTCTCCGGCATGGCTCTGGATGCCGGGCTCCGTGACGCCCTTGAGGTCGGCGTAGGAGGAGGGCAGGTAGACGAAGACGGCGATGGCGACCAGGGTGAGCGAGATCACCGCGGAGATGAAGAAGCCGCGGTTGATGGCGGTCATTCCGCTGCGGTCGGCGCGCCGCGGGGCGACCGCGAAGATGCCGATCATCGCGGTGACCACGCCGATCGCCGGGACGATCAGCGGAAAGGCGAGGCCGAGGTCGCCGAAGGCCGCCTTGCCGAGGATGAGTGCGGCGACGAGCGTGACGGCGTACGACTCGAAGAGGTCGGCGGCCATGCCCGCGCAGTCACCGACGTTGTCGCCCACGTTGTCGGCGATGGTGGCGGCGTTGCGCGGGTCGTCCTCGGGGATGCCCTGCTCGACCTTGCCGACGAGGTCGGCGCCGACGTCCGCGGCCTTGGTGAAGATGCCGCCGCCGACTCGCATGAACATCGCGATGAGCGCGGCACCCAGGCCGAAGCCCTCCAGGACCTTGGGCGCGTCGGCCGCGTAGACGAGGACGACGCAGGAGGCACCGAGCAGGCCGAGGCCCACGGTGGTCATGCCGACCACTCCGCCCGTGCGGAAAGCGATCTTCATCGCCTTGTGCGAGACGGACGTCAGATCCTTTTCCGGTTCGCCCGGCCCCGGGGTCGCCTCGCGGGCGGCCGCGGCCACTCGCACATTCGCCCGTACGGCGAGCCTCATGCCGATGTATCCGGTGGCCGCCGAGAAAAGCGCACCCACCAGGAAGAAGAGGGAACGCCCGGCGCGCTGCGACCAGTTGTCGGCGGGAAGCAGCAACAGCAGGAAGAACACGACAGCGGCGAAGATCGCGAGTGTCCGCAACTGCCGTGCGAGATACGCGTTCGCACCCTCCTGTACGGCGGCGGCGATCTTCTTCATCGCCTCGGTGCCCTCACCGGCCGCGAGCACCTGGCGCACCAGCACCTGGGCTACGAAGAGCGCGGCCAGCGCGACGACCGCGATGACGATCACGATGGTTCGGTTCTCGTCGGTGAGTACCGCCGCGGCGAGAGAAGTGGGGTGTCCGGTCAGTTCTGTGTTGAAGAGCCCCGCCATTCGTCCTCCTTGACGTTGCGAGCTCAAGATGTGGACGGATTGTAGGGAGCAGAACCTGATCAAAACAGGGCGCCGCAAACGGAATTCCCCATTGACTCGATCTTCCCATCGAAAGAAGTAATGGGGCAAAAGCATTTACACATGATCCATGATCTAGAGAAATGAAAAGAGGCCCTGCTCAGCAGGGCCTCTTTCATGATCTCGCCATGATCTCGAAGGATCGAGGTGCGCCATTCGTTCGACGTAAGCCATTCGGGGGAAGAGCCCCGGGGAACGGTCCTGGGTGGACGGTCCTGGGTGGACGGTCCTGGGAGAGCGGTCCCTGGGGGAGCGCTCGGAGGGGGTGCTCCTCGGACGCTCCCCGGGGGAACGCTCAGGGGACCCCTCGGAGACGCGCCCACAGGAGGCCTCTCGGAGGAGCCTTCAGGGGACTCTCAGGGGAGCGCGACCGCAGGCGTGGTCGGCCAGCTCATCCTGATGACCCCGCCCTCCTCGCCGGCTCGGACCTCGACGTCGTCGACGAGCCCACGGATCACCGCGAGCCCCATCTCGTCCTCACCGTCCGCGTCGTCGAACTCCTCGGCCGGAGCATCGTCCCGCGCACCGGGCACACCGGCGGCATCGGCCGCCGCCACACCCGCGCCCGGGACCTCGTCGCCGACCTCGATGGAGAACGTCTTCTCCTCCTCGGTCAGCACGACCCGGACAGGGGTGATGACGTCGTTGCTGCGGTGGAGCCCCACTGCACGGGAACACGCCTCGCCGACGGCGAGTCTGACCTCGTCGAGAACCGCCTCGTCGACCCCGGCCCTGCGCGCCACCGCGGCCGCCACGAGGCGGGCCGTGCGGACGTGCTCGGGTTGGGCGCTGAAGCGGAGTTCAACGGTGGCCATGCGGTCCCCCTAGGAACGTATGGGCGGGCAGGTCGGAGGACCGGGCGTGTGCGGCCCGGCTCTCCACTCCTTCTTCCGAAGCCGGCCGGCCGTCAGTCGGTGGCGTTGACGGCCTCGTCGACCGTGGTGTGAATGGGGAACACCTTGGTCAGACCGGTGATCCGGAAGATCTTCAGAATGCGCTCCTGGTTGCAGACCAGGCGCAGCGAGCCCTCGTGCGCGCGGACGCGCTTCAGGCCGCCCACCAGCACGCCGAGGCCGGTCGAGTCGAGGAAGTCCACGCCCTCCATGTCGACAACCAGGTGGTAGCTGCCGTCATTCACCAACTCGACCAACTGCTCGCGCAGCTTGGGCGCGGTATACACATCAATCTCGCCACCGACCTCGACGACCGTACGGTCGCCACTCGGGCCGGACACATTGCGAGTCGACAGGGACAGGTCCACGGATCCTCCAGCACCTTGCTATCGAGCGGTCGCCCCTCGGTCTCCCCGGCGGAGTCGGGGGACGGATCGCCAGCCGCGATGGCATTCAATCACTTACCAGCAGCCATGCACGACGCCTTGGGAGCATTGTCCGTCACGCCAGTGACACACTCGGTGCCGATGGCCAAGAATCACCGCCCCAGTCGACCTGCCGGGGACACGGGCAGCCGCCCCTCTCCCGGCATGATCCTCGACCGGCTCTCCTCGGGCGAGAGCCGGGCCGCGCGCATCACTCATACGGAGCACTTGCCCGCCCGGGAGGGTCGCCATGCCGTCTGGCCGCATCGCATCCGGCCGGAAGTGATCGGCGCGATCCAGACGGCCGGCATCGAGCACCCCTGGGCCCACCAGGCAGAGGCCGCCGAGCACGCCCTGGACGGCGAATCCGTGGTGATCTCGACCGGCACCGCCTCGGGCAAGTCGCTGGCCTATCTCGCACCCGTCCTGTCCACGCTCCTGGACGGCTCCGAGGCCGCGAACGGCCGGGGCACCACCGCCCTGTACCTGGCGCCCACCAAGGCCCTCGCCGCCGACCAGCGCCGCGCCGTACGCGAGCTGGCCGCCCCGCTCGGCAACCGGATCCGGCCTGCCGTCTACGACGGCGACACGCCGGTCGAGGAGCGCGAATGGGTCCGCCAGTACGCGAACTACGTGCTGACCAATCCCGACATGCTGCACCGGGGCATACTCCCGTCCCACCCCAGGTGGTCCTCCTTCCTGCGCTCCCTGCGCTTCGTCGTGATCGACGAGTGCCACACCTACCGCGGCGTCTTCGGCTCCCATGTCGCCCAGGTACTGCGCCGGCTTCGGCGTGTCTGCGCCCGGTACGGCGCGGATCCCGTCTTCCTCCTCGCCTCGGCCACCTCGGCCGAGCCCGCCCTGGCCGCCGGCCGACTGACCGGCCTGCCGGTCTCGGAGGTCTCCGACGACGCCTCCCCGCACGGCGAGCTGGTCTTCGCCCTCTGGGAGCCGCCGCTGACCGAGCTCCACGGCGAGCAGGGCGCCCCGGTGCGCCGCACGGCCACCGCCGAGACCGCCGACCTGCTGACCGACCTGACCGTCCAAGGCGTCCGCTCGGTCGCCTTCGTCCGCTCCCGGCGCGGCGCCGAGCTGATCTCGGTCATCGCCCAGGAACGCCTCGCCGAGGTCGACCGCTCCCTCGCCCGCCGGGTCGCCGCCTACCGTGGTGGCTATCTGCCCGAGGAGCGCCGCGCCCTGGAGCGCGCCCTGCACTCGGGCGAGCTGCTGGGCCTGGCCGCCACGACCGCCCTGGAGCTGGGCGTGGACGTCTCGGGCCTGGACGCCGTGGTGATCGCCGGCTACCCGGGCACACGGGCCTCCCTGTGGCAGCAGGCGGGCCGCGCCGGCCGCTCCGGAGAGGGCGCCCTGGCGATCCTGGTCGCCCGCGACGACCCGCTGGACACCTTCCTGGTCCACCACCCCGAGGCCCTGTTCCAGCAGCCGGTCGAGTCGACGGTCCTCGACCCCGACAACCCGTACGTCCTCGCCCCCCACCTGTGCGCCGCCGCCGCGGAGCTCCCGCTGACCGACGCCGACCTGGCGCTCTTCGGCCCGGCCGTCCCCGAACTGCTGCCCCAGCTGGAGGCCGCCGGGCTCCTGCGCAAGCGCTCCACCGGCTGGTACTGGACCCGCCGTGAGCGGGCCGCCGACCTGACCGACATCCGGGGCGGGGGCGGCAGCCCCGTCCAGATCGTGGAGGCCGCCACCGGCCGTCTCCTCGGCACGGTCGACGAGGCCGCCTCCCACACCGCCGTCCACGACGGCGCCGTCCACCTCCATCAGGGCCGCACCTACCTGGTGAAGACCCTCGACCTGAAGGACTCCGTGGCCCTGGTCGAGGAGGCCAGTCCGCCGTACTCCACCACCGCCCGGGACACCACCTCCATCTCCGTCCTCGAAACCGACATCGAGATCCCCTGGGGATCCGGCCGCCTCTGCTACGGCTCCGTCGAGGTCACCAACCAGGTCGTCTCCTTCCTGCGCCGCCGCCTCATCACGGGCGAGGTCCTCGGCGAGACCAAGCTCGACCTGCCGCCCCGCACCCTGCGCACCCGAGCCGTGTGGTGGACGGTCACCGAGGACCAGCTGGACGCGGCCCGGATCAATCCGGAGATCCTCGGGGGCGCCCTGCACGCCGCCGAGCACGCCTCGATCGGCATGCTGCCGCTCTTCGCCACCTGCGACCGCTGGGACATCGGCGGGGTCTCGGTCCCGCTCCACCCCGACACGCTGCTGCCCACGGTCTTCGTCTACGACGGCCATCCGGGTGGCGCCGGCTTCGCCGAGCGGGCCTTCCACACCGCCCGCGCGTGGCTTTCGGCCACCCGCGAGGCGATCGCCTCCTGCGAGTGCGAGGCGGGCTGCCCCTCCTGCATCCAGTCGCCCAAATGCGGCAACGGCAACGACCCGCTCCACAAGCGCGGCGCCGTGCGCCTCCTCACGGAACTGCTGCGGGAAGCCCCGGAAGAGCCTCAGGAGGCCCCGCCCGGGCCCTGACGGTCGGCGCGTAGGGCCCCAGGCGCACCGCCGCGGTCACGTCCGCGATGTCGCCCCGCAGGGAGCACCGCAGCACGGCCGCGCCCTGCGCACCCGCCACTCGAGCGGCCGCCGCGCAGGCGGCCTCCTCGCCCCACAGGGCCCGGTCGGCCGCGGCGAGCGCCGCCAGGTCCGCGGCCCCGCCCGCGCGATGCCGGGCCGCGACCGCCTGCCCCAGCGCGAGCACCGCCCCGAACACCACACACAGGACGCAGGCCGCGAAGGCGGTCCACACCGTCGCCATCCCCCGGTCCCCCCGCCCGACAGCCGTCCCCCGGGCCCTGCCGGCCCCGACCGTCCCGGCCATCCCGCCCTTCCCGGCCGCTCTGCCGACCCAGCTCGCCCCGGCCGTCCGGGCCGTCCTGCTCGCCCTATCGGCCCCGGTCGCCCCTCCGGTCCTGCTCACTCCGCCCGTCCCGCCCGTCCGGGCCGTCCCGCCCGTCCGGGCCGTCCGGGCCGTCCGGGCCGTCCGGGCCGTCCGGGCCGTCCTGCTCGTCCTATCGACCTCGCGCGGCCCAGCCGTCCCGCTCGCCCCGCCCGTCCTGCTCGCCCGATGGGCCCCGCTCGCCCCTCCCCTCCCCGTCGTTCTGCCGGTCGCGCCCGTCTCTGCTCTGCTCATGACGCCGCCACCCCCACCGTGTCCTCGGCGAGCGCTGCCGCCCCGGCGCGCAGGGTGAGCCCCATCCCGCCGGGCCCCGGAGCCGGTACCTCCACAGTCACCCGCCACAGCTCGCCCGAACGGGTGACGCCGACCCTGGCCCCCTCCGGCGCGGCCGCCCGGGCCGCCGCCTCGGCACCGGCCACCGGCTCCGACCGGGCCACCGCCCGTGCCCCGGCCCGCGCCGCGTCCACGCACTGGATCTGCGCCGCCGCCGCGGCGAGCGCCCAGACCAGGGCCATGGTGAACACCACCAGGGCCGGCAGGGCCATCGCCGCCTCCACGGTCACCGCGCCCCGGTCCTCAGAACGGCGCATCGAGCGCCTTCCCGATCACGGACTCCAGCGCCCCTGAGACCCCGCCACTGGTCACGATCTTGTACAGCACGGCCGCGAAGGCCGCGGCGGCGATCGTCCCCATCGCGTACTCCGACGTGGTCATCCCCGAATCGCTCCGAGCCGTCCGCCGGGCCCGCCACCATGCGCTGATCCTCTTCATGCCAACCCCCATGTGCTGTCGTCGTGTTCGTGCTGTTGCTCGCGGTCGTGTTCGTGTTCGTGTTCGTGTTCGATCAGTGCCGCAGGAGGCCGCCGGCGAGGCCGATCACCACCGGAGCCACCCCCACCGCCAGGAAGGCGGGCAGGAAGCAGAGCCCCACGGGTGCGGTGATCAGCACCTGCGCACGCTGCGCCCGGGCCGCCGCCTTCCGTGCGCGCTCGGCCCGCAGGTCGGCGGCGTGTTTCGAGACGGCCTCCGCTGCGGGCGCCCCGGAGGAGCCGGCCCGTTCCAGGCAGCGGGCGAGACCCTCGGCGCCGGGTATCGCGCCGAACCTCCGCCACACGTCGGCCGGTTCGCCGCCCAGACGGAGCTCCGCCGCCGTCCGGGCCAACCGCTCGCCGACGGGTCCGCCCAGCGACCGGCCCACCGCCTCCGCCGCCTCTCCGGGCCCCGCTCCGGCCGACGCGCAGGCCGCCAACAGGTCGGCCGCGAGCGGGAGCTGCCGCAGGGCCGCCCCGTCGTCGCCCGTCGCCGGGGCGCGTCGGGCACGGAAGCGTCGTACTCCCCAGCCGGTGGCGCCGCCCGCCAGGAGGCCGGCCGGGCCACCGATCAGCACCCAGCCCACGACCGCCGCCAGGAGCGGCCCCACCCAGCAGCGCAGCCAGGACGGAAGTCCGATCGCGCGCCGTCCTCGCCGCTCGAACTCGGTGTCCAACAAGGCCGCGATCCGCTTGCGCGTGCGCCGTTGACGCCGTCGGTCGACCACGGTCCAGGCGGCCGAGATGATCAGGCCGGTGACCGCAATCACCATCCCCAGCCTGTGGACGAACTCATCCAGCCCCACGAGTCCCGTCAGTCCCGTCGGTCCGCTCACGCCCGCTCCCCGCCTCTCACGATCCGCGCCGCCCACCACAGACCGGCCGCTTCCAGGGCGCCGCCGACGGCCAGACACCCGAGCCCCACCGGCGTGTGCAGCAGCACGTGCAGCGGCCGCGCGCCGAGTGCCGTACCGAGCGCGAGCCCCACCGCCGGGAGCACGGCCAGGACAGTCACCGTCGCCCAGGCCCCGGCCAGTTGGGCCCTCAGCCGTTCCCGCTGGTCCCGGTGCTCCCTGAGCGCGGCCTCCAGTCGGTCGAGTCCCGTGGCCAGCCCCGCGCCGCCGTCCACCGCGACCTGCCAGCAGGCCGCCAGGCCGGCCAGACCGTCTCCACCGTCCTCACGCGCCGCCCGTCGCAACGCCCCCGCCACGTCCCCGCCGAACCGGGCGGCCGCGAGGACCTCCGCCTCCTCCGCCGGCCCGAGCGCCTTGGTCGTCCCGACCGCGAAGAGCAGCGCCTGTGGGGGCTGTCGGCCGGCTCTCAGCTCACCCGCGACCACACCGCACAGGGCCACGACCGCGTCGGACCGCGCCTCCCGCTCCTTGCGGAGCGCCGCCGCCCGCAGCCTGCGCCCCACCAGCGGCACCGCGAGCGCCCCGGCAGCCAACGGCAGCGGTGACTCCCCGACGAGCGCAAGGACCGCGGCTACGGGCAGACACAGCCAGGCCCGCCGCGCCCGCACCACGGCACACCACCGCTCGCCCACCGCCCGAAACGATGCGAACCCACGCCCCGAAGCCACCAGTGCCCCGAGGGTCTCCGGAGCGCCCCCGTCCGCCAGCACCAGCCGTGACCGGCGCAGCCCCCGCTCCCGCTCGGCCAGCCGCCAGATCGCCACCCCGGCGCACAGCGCCGCCGCGCCCTGCGCAAGCACCCACTGCTGCCCGCTCACCACTCGCCCCCGATCAGCGACCGCAGCCGCCCCCAGCCCCGGTCCCGCTCGAACCCGGCCGCTCCCCAACGCAGCGCGGGCACGGTCACCACAAGCCCCTCCCGGTTCCTCTCGAGGACATGGATCTCGGCGATCCGCCGTCGCCCCGCCCGGTCCCGTACGAGATGCAGCACCGCCGAGAGTCCGGCGCCCAACTGGCTGTGCAGCGCCGCCCGGTCGAGGCCCGCCGCCGTCCCGAGCGCCTCGAGACGGGCAGGCACGTCGGTCGCCGTGTTGGCGTGGAGCGTTCCCGAGCCGCCTTCATGGCCCGTGTTGAGGGCGGCCAGCAGATCGACCGCCTCCCCGCCCCGGACCTCGCCGACCACCAGCCGGTCGGGCCGCATCCGCAGCGCCTGCCGGACCAGATCCCGAAGGGTCACCAGACCTGCGCCCTCCTGATTGGCCGGGCGCGCCTCCAGACGGACCACATGCGGGTGGTCGGGCCGCAGTTCGGCCGAGTCCTCGGCCAGGACGATCCGCTCCCGCTCGCCGACCAGACCGAGCAGCGTGGAAAGGAGTGTTGTCTTGCCCGAACCCGTACCGCCGGAGATCAGATAGGAGACCCGGGCCTCGATCAGCGCCCGCAGGAGCCGCTCCCCGCCCGGCGGGACCGTGCCCGCCGCGGTCAACTCCCCCACGGAGAAGGCCCGCGGCCGCACCACCCGCAGCGACAGACACGTCGAGCCGACCGCCACCGGCGGGAGAACGGCGTGCATCCGGGTCCCGTCGGGCAGACGGGCGTCCACCCAGGGCCGGGCGTCGTCCAGGCGCCTGCCGGCCACCGCCGCGAGCCGCTGCGCCAGCCGGCGTACGGTCGGCGCGTCCGCGAAGCGGACCTCGGTGAGTTCGAGACCGGCGCCCCGGTCGACCCAGACCCGGTCGGGTGCGGAGACGAGCACATCGGTGACGGCGGGATCGGCGAGCAGCGGTTCCAGCGGGCCTGTGCCGACGAGCTCGCACCGCAAGGCCTCGGCCGCACCCAGAACTTCCGCGTCTCCGAGCAGCCGCCCCTGGGCCCGCAGCGCGGCCGCGACCCGTGCGGGCGTCGGCTCGGCACCGCTCTCCGCGAGCCGTTGCCGCACGGCCTCCAGAAGCCCCGCACCGCCACCCGCACCGCCCATGGGCGCCCCGGCGCTCATGACGCCCCGTCCGGGGTCAGGGCACGCGCCCAGAACTCCGCACAGAATCGGCCGAGCGCTCCCCGCGCCTCGCCGCCCGGCGGTGCGCCGCCGTCCAAGGCGGCCAGGAGGCCGGGATCGTGCGGCAGTTCTCCGGCGAGCGGCAGCCGCAGCGCGTCCGCGACCCACTGCTCGTCGAGCCCGGGAGGGTAGGGACCGCGCACCATCGCACGCAGATCGCGCACCACCCGGCCCGCGTGGGTGGCGACCCGCTGCGCGGCAGCGACGGCCCGCAACTCGCCGGGGACGACGAGAAGTCCGAGGTCCAGCTGTGCCAGCGCCTCGGTCACCGCCGCGTCGACCCGGCGGGGCAGATCCACGACCACGATCCCGCCGCGCCTGCGCGCCGCGGCGAGCACCGAGCGCATCGCCTCGGGCGGTACCAGGACCGAGTCCCCCCGGTCCCAGCTGAGCACCCGCAGTCCGCGCACCGAGGGCAGCGACTCCTCCAGGGCGCCGCCCGCCACTCGCCCTTTGGAGGCGGCGAAGTCGGGCCATCGCCTGCCTTCGGCCCGCTCTCCGCCGAGCAGGACGTCGAGTCCGCCGCCGAGCGGGTCGCCGTCCACGAGCAGGGTGCGCCTCCCGGTCCTTGCGGCGGCCAGCGCGAGGGCACAGGCCAGCGTCGAGGCGCCGGCGCCGCCGCGTCCACCGATGACGCCCACGGTCAGCGCCTGCTTCCCGGCGCCTTCGGCCGCGTCGGCGATCCGGTCGACGAGCCAGCTCTCGGCGTCCGGCAGCCGCAGCACGCAGTCGGCGCCGATCTCGACGGCCCGCCGCCACACTTCGGGGTCCTCGCGGCCCTCGGCGCCCCTGCCGACGAGGATCACGCCGGGCCTGCGGGCGGCCCCGCGACAGCGGGCCGCCGCGTCGTCGCCGACCAGGACGAGCGGGGCGCCGGCCCAGCTCGCTCGCTGTTCCGGCACGGTGTGGTGCACCTCGGGCTCGGCCCCCGCCGCGGCGCACAGCCGCAACAGATCGTCGAGCAGCGTCAGGTCCTCGGTCACGATCAACGGCCCGGCCCGGTGTCCCCCGCCGGCCCTCTCCCCGTCCGGCGTTCCGGATGAGCCGATGGACCTCGCGGCCCTGGAACCCCCGGAAGTTCTGAAAGTCGACATTCCCGTCACAGCAGACGCCCCCTGTCCGTGTGATCCCGTCCGCGCCGGTCGCACGGCCGAGATCGGTGATTCCTTCCAACCGCGGAGTTCGCGGCGGGAATCACCGTGACGCCATCCCGGAAATCTTGTGGATCTTGCTCAAAAACTGTGGATAACTCACCGGTTGTGAATATCCCCGTGCCTCATACCAGGGATGTCCGGAGAGCAGCCCATCCGCTACGCTGAGTGACGAAACGAGGGCATCACGCAGCGGCGGCCGCACGGCCGACGGGAGGGGGAGACATGAGGATCCAGCAGGCGAAAATGCGTCCGGACATGCGACGACCCCCGCCGGGGGGGAGAGCGGGGGTCGTCTCTCCGGCCGACTCGGGGGGGGAGGAGCCGGACCGGGTTAGCACGGTCGCGAACGATCCGTGACTTCCATGGTGTACCCGAGAGCCTTCTCAGGCAAACCCACACGCCCGAGCGTACGCCGAATGGCGGGCACCTATGCTCGCCTCGTGGAAAACCACTCGTTGCCGCGCACAGCCGCCTTCTTTGACCTGGACAAGACGGTCATTGCGAAGTCGTCGACGCTGACCTTCAGCAAGTCCTTCTACCAAGGCGGACTGATCAACCGCCGCGCCGTCCTACGGACTGCCTACATCCAGTTCGTCTTCCTCGTGGGCGGCGCCGACCACGATCAGATGGAGCGGATGCGCGAATATCTTTCCGCGCTCTGCAAAGGCTGGAACGTCTCGCAGGTCAAGGAGCTTGTCGCCGAGACCCTGCATGAGCTGATCGACCCAATCATCTACGACGAGGCGGCCTCGCTCATCGAGCAGCACCACGCCGCCGGCCGTGACGTCGTGATCGTCTCGACCTCGGGCGCCGAGGTGGTGGAGCCGATCGGCGAGATGCTGGGCGCCGACCGGGTCGTCGCCACCCGGATGGTCGTCGGCGACGACGGCTGCTTCACCGGGGAGGTGGAGTACTACGCCTATGGACCCACCAAGGCCGAGGCGGTCCGGGAGCTCGCGGAGTCGGAGGGCTACGACCTCTCGCGCTGCTACGCGTACAGCGACTCGGCTACCGACGTACCGATGCTGGAGGCCGTGGGCCACCCCTATGCGGTGAACCCCGACCGGACGCTCCGCCGCGAGGCCACGACCCGGGACTGGCCGATCCTGGCCTTCGAGAAGCCGGTCCGCCTCAAGCAGCGCCTGCCCGCGTTCCGGATGCCGCCGCGCCCCGCGCTCGTGGCGGCGGCCGCCGTCGGCGCGGCCGCTGCGACCGCCGGACTCGTCTGGTACGCCAACCGTCGACGGCAGGCCGCCCTCGCCGATCGCTTTGCCCGGATTTGATACGAAAGTAAAGAAGTGCAGCCAGGACTTTCGCATCCCATCCGACAGGAGTAGAAAGGAATCAGGCCCGCGAGACCTAGGACATCCGAGAGGATCACCTGTTGAGCAAGAAGGCCCCACGGACCATGCACAGAAGCTGAGCACCCACGCGACGTCGACCCGTCGATTACGGGCCAGCCGCACCAGGCGACGGGCAAAGTTCCCCGCCTGATGGGCACATATCGAGGACGCTTGGTAACTCGGCAGACGTGCCAGCGGCGGTACCAGGACTGGTACCGCCGCAACCCTGTTCCGGGAAGTTTCCCGAGGCCCACGAGATCACCGCGAGATCGCCCCGGGACCCCTGGGAGACGCCCCAGGAGACGCCCGGCGTCGCACCCGCCTAGGCAGCGCCGCGCTGGAGCGCCTCACACACCGCCGTCGACTCCCGGACACCCAGCTCCACGGCCCGCCCGCAGTGGGCGATCCAGGCCGCCATGCCCTCCGGAGTCCCGGAGAGATACCCGTCGAACGCCGCGACGTACGCGGCACGCCCCTGCTCGGCGTGCCCGACCTCGGCCGGGCAGATGGACTTCGGGTCCAGCCCGCTGCCGATCAGCACGATCCGCTCGGCGGCCCGCGCGATCAGCCCGTTGTACGAGGTGAACGGCCGCAGCGCGAGCAGTTCACCGTGCACCACGGCCGCCGTCACCAGCGCCGGGGCCGTACCACCGGCGATGATCAGCTCCGAGAGCCCGTCGAGCCGTCCCGCGACCTCGGCCGGGTCCGGCAGCGGCGCCTCGATCAGCGGCTCGTCGACCGCCTCGCCGGCCTGCCGGGGCCTGCCGACCGAGTCCCCGAAGTCGGCCGTGTCGCCCACCGCGACCAGGTGGAGCCGGGCCAGCACCCGCAGCGGCGACTGGCGCCAGATGGAGAGCAGCTGACCGGCCTCGGCGCCCAGCCGCAGTGCCGCTCCCACCGTCCGCGCCTCGGCGTCCCCACCGAAGTCGGTCCGCCGGCGGACCTCCTCCAGCGCCCAGTCGGCGCCGGAGAGCGCGGCCGAACCCCGCGCGCCGCGCAGAGCCGCCTCGGAGGTGATCTCGTTGCTGCGGCGCCGCATCACGCGGTGCCCGTAGACCCGGTCGACGGCCTTGCGTACGGAGTCCACCGAATCGGCGACGCCCGGCAGGGAGCCGAGGGCGGCCAGGGGGTCAGAGGCGTGCGTACTCATAAGTAGGGAGGCTACGCGCCCCTGGCCGCCGCCCCACGTTGGAGTGGTCTTCTTCACGCACCTTGACCACACGCCGCGATCATGGCACTACGCTAGGTGAACATGAAGATCGCTTTCGTAGGGAAGGGCGGCAGCGGAAAGACCACGCTGTCCTCGCTCTTCATCCGCCACCTCGCCGCCAATGAAGCCCCCGTCGTCGCGGTGGACGCCGACATCAACCAACATCTCGGGGCCGCGCTGGGTCTCGACGAGACCGAGGCGGCGACGCTGCCCGCGATGGGCGCGCACCTGCCGCTGATCAAGGAGTACCTGCGGGGCTCCAACCCACGGATCACCTCCGCCGACACGATGATCAAGACGACCCCGCCGGGAGAGGGTTCGCGGCTGCTGCGGGTCCGCGAGGACAACCCGGTGTACGAGGCGTGCGCCCGGACCGTGCGGCTCGACGACGGCGACATCCGGCTGATGGCGACGGGACCGTTCACCGAGTCGGATCTCGGGGTGTCCTGCTACCACTCCAAGGTCGGCGCGGTGGAACTGTGCCTGAACCACCTGGTCGACGGGGAGGACGAGTACGTCGTCGTCGACATGACGGCCGGCTCGGACTCCTTCGCCTCCGGGATGTTCACCCGTTTCGACATGACGTTCCTGGTCGCCGAGCCGACCCGCAAGGGCGTCTCGGTCTACCGCCAGTACAAGGAGTACGCGCGGGACTTCGGCGTAGCGCTCAAGGTCGTCGGCAACAAGGTGCAGGGCCCGGACGACGTGGACTTCCTGCGCGCCGAGGTGGGGGACGACCTGCTGGTGACGGTCGGCCACTCGGACTGGGTCCGGGGGATGGAGAAGGGCCGCCCGTCCCGCTTCGAACTCCTGGAGGCGGACAACCGGATGGCGCTCCAGGCCCTCCAGAACGCGGCGGACGACTCGTACGCCCACCGCGACTGGGAGCGCTACACGCGCCAGATGGTCCACTTCCACCTCCGCAACGCGGAGAGCTGGGGCAACGCGAAGACCGGGGCCGACCTGGCAGCGCAGGTCGACCCCGAGTTCGTGCTCAGCGAGCGATACGCCGTTCCCCAACCCAGCTGACCGCGCCCACGACCGACGGCCGGAGGCCGGCGCGGCACTCCGAAGCCCGCGAGGCGCCCCGGCGCCGAACGCCGCGAGGAGTGCGGACAAAGGAGAGGCCCGGGGCCGACCTGGCAGCGCAGGTCGACCCCGAGTTCGTGCTCAGCGAGCGATACGCCGTTCCCCAACCCAGCTGAAGCACCAGCAGTCACCGAAGGGGCGTCAGGGGCGTTCAGCCTGCTTCAGCGCCGGTGAGGGCGACGTCAGGGGCCGGGAGGCCAGGAAGGTCTCCCAGCCGCCCTTCGGGGCCTCGCCGACCTTCAGGGTCCGCATCTTCGCGATCACCGCCGGGTCCTGTGCGTCCAGCCAGTCCGCGAGTTGGCGGAAGGACACGCACTTCACGTCCTTCTGGACGCAGACCGTGGCGATGGTCTCCTCGATGGCGCGCATGTACGTGCCGCCGTTCCAGGACTCGAAGTGGTTGCCGATGATCACCGGCGCCCGGTTGCCGCGGTACGAGCGGTTGAAGGCCTGCACCAGACCGTCACGCATCTGGTTGCCCCAGTACTCGTGCATGGCCGGGTCGCCCTGGGTCTTGCCGCCCGACTGGTTGACCATGAAGTTGTAGTCCATGGAGAGCGTCTGGAACGCGCGACCGGGCACCGGGACCAGGTGCATCGACAGGTCCCACAGGCCGTGGTCCTTCTCGGGCCAGATCTGGTCGTTGACGCCGCTGGTGTCGTAGCGGAAGCCCAGCTCGGACGCGGCCTTGACGAAGTTCTCGCGGCCCTCCAGGCACGGCGTGCGGGCGCCGACCAGCTCCTTGTCGTAGTCGAAGGGGAGCGGCTGCTCGGCGGTCAGGCCGGCGTTCGTCTTCCAGTTCTTCACAAAGGACTTGGCCTGGCGGATCTCGCTCTTCCAGTCCTCGACCGACCAGTTGCCGACACCGCTCTCCGGCCCGCAGAAGTGGCCGTTGAAGTGCGTGCCGACCTCGTTGCCCTCCTGCCAGGCGCCACGCAGCTCACGGACCGTGTCGCGGATGCCCTCGGTGTCGTTGAAGCCGATCTCCGAACTGCCGGCGTTGTGCTGCGGCGGGTCGTAGAGCTTGCGCTTCTCCTCGGGCAGCAGATAGACGCCGCTGAGGAAGTACGTCATCGTCGCGTCGTACTTCTTGCCCACCTTGCGGAAGTGGGAGAAGAGCTTCTGGCTGTCCTCGCCCGCGCCGTCCCAGGAGAAGACCACGAACTGCGGGGGCTGTTCGCCCGGCTTGAGCTTCTTCCAGACCGGCTGGTTCGGCTGGGCGCCGGTGATGGCGGTGGAGCCGTCACCGATCAGGCGCACCGCGTTCTGCGGGGCCGCGGCGGGGCGTTCCTTCGCGCCCGGCGCGCCCTGACTCGATGTCGGCTTGCCCGAGTCCGAGCAACCGGCGACTCCGGTGATCAGCGCGGCGGCGAGAGCGCCGACGGCAAGCGTCCTGGTGCGGGCAGTGGTCCTTCTCCCGGCGGCTGTCATCCGCCCACCTCTCCTCGGGTTCGATGCGAGCGGCGTCAACGTCGCACCACGACCGCCGGAAAGATGAAACGACAAGCTGAACTCTGAGTACTAATCACCGGAACCGGTGAATCATTGCCCCGTTTGCCCCGAAAAAAGTGCCGCAGTCTTTACTCTGCATTACGATCCATTTACTGAGTGTTGATACTCGTGATGAGGATCCGCGCTCGGAATCCCGCCGCTGCACGCCGTGACCCACGGCCGCGACCCCACGTTCGTCCCGCACGAGCCGCGACCGCGCCGCCCCGGAGGAGACGGGAACCAATGACCGTATTCACACCCATCCGCCGTACGCCCACCCGCCATACGCCCACCCACCGGCCGCACAGCCCGCCACCCGTCGGGCGCCGCTTCCGCATCGCGGGCGCCGACCTGTCCGCATCGATCTCCGTCTTCCTGATCGCGCTGCCGCTCTCCCTCGGCATCGCCCTCGCCACCGGAGCCCCGCTCCAGGCCGGCCTCGTGGCAGCCGCCGTCGGCGGCATCGTCGCCGGCCGGATCGGCGGGGCGCCGCTCCAGGTCAGCGGCCCCGCCGCGGGCCTCACGGTGGTCACCGCCGAGCTGATCCAGCGGTACGGCTGGCGCACCACCTGCGCCATCACCGTCCTCGCCGGACTCGCCCAACTCGGCCTCGCCGCCCTGCGAGTGGCCCGCTCCGCCCTCGCGGTCTCCCCCGCGATCGTGCACGGGATGATCGCCGGCATCGGCGCCACCATCGCGCTCGCCCAACTTCACATCGTCCTCGGCGGCACCCCGCAGAGCTCCGCCGTGGACAACGCCCTCGGACTGCCGGCCCAGTTGGCCGACCTCCATCCGGTCGCGCTGCTCGTCAGCGCGCTGACGGTCGCCGTCCTGCTGATCTGGCCCCGGCTGCCCGGGCGCGCCGGCCGGTTCGTACGGAGGATTCCGGGGGCACTCGCCGCCGTGGCCGCGGCGACGGCCCTGGCCGCGCTCGCCGGGCTCGCCGTCCCCCGCGTCGACCTGCCCTCCTGGAGCAGTCACGCCCTGCCCGGGCTTCCGGAGGGACCGCTCCTCGGCCTTGCGGCCGGCGTCCTCACCATCACGCTGGTCACCAGCGTGCAGTCGCTGCTCTCCGCCGTCGCCGTCGACAAGCTGGTGGCCGCCCGCGCCGACCACGGGTTCAGCGTGCCCCGCTCCCGTCTCGACCGGGAGCTCGCGGGCCAGGGAGCGGCCAACATCGTCTCCGGCGCGCTCGGTGGGCTGCCGGTGGCGGGCGTCGCGGTGCGCAGCGTCGCCAATGTCTCCGCGGGCGCCGTGAGCCGCCACTCCACGATGCTGCACGGCCTGTGGATCGTGCTGGCCGCGCTCCTCCTCGTCCCCGTCCTCGACCTGATCCCGCTGCCCGCGCTCGCCGCCCTCGTGATGGTGGTCGGCGTCCAGATGGTGAGCATCACCCACATCCGCAGCGTCACCCGGCACCGCGAGGTCCTCGTGTACGCGGTGACGCTGAGCGGTGTCGTGCTCGTCGGCATCCTGGAGGGTGTCGCGCTCGGGATCGCGGTGGCCGTCGCGGTCGCGATGCACCGCCTCGCCAAGACCCGCATCACCCTCGAGGAGCACGTCGACCGCCATCTCGTGCGCGTCCGCGGACAGCTGACCTTCCTCGCCGTACCCCGGCTGAGCCGGGCCCTGCACCAACTACCCCCGGGAGGCCGAGTGGTCGTCGAACTGGACGGATCCTTCATGGACCATGCGGCGTACGAGACGCTGCACGACTGGCAGTCGGGCCATGTGCGGCACGGCGGTGCGGTGGAGATCACCGGCCCCTCCGGCGCCCGGATCACGGAACCGACCTCCGAGTCGCACGCCTGCTGCCGCCCCTGGACGCCCTGGCGCAACCACCACTGCGGCCAGCACCCGCCGGTCGACGTGACGCGCCGCGCGACCGGGCATCAACTGGCGAGCGGCATCGGGAAGTTCCAGCGCAACACGGCGCCGCTGGTGCGCGACGAGCTGGCGCGCCTCGCGCGCGAGGGCCAGAGCCCCTCCCAGCTCTTCCTCACCTGCGCCGACTCCCGCCTCGTGACGAGCATGATCACCTCCAGCGGCCCCGGCGACCTCTTCACCGTACGGAACGTGGGCAATCTCGTTCCGCTGCCCGGCGAGGAGAGCGGGGACGACTCGGTGGCGGCGGCGATCGAGTACGCGGTGGAGATCCTGCGGGTGCAGTCGATCACCGTCTGCGGGCACTCCGGCTGCGGGGCGATGCAGGCCCTGCTGGGGAGCACACCGGACGACCCGCCGACCCCGTTGCGGCGCTGGCTGCGGTACGGAATGCCCAGCCTGGAGCGGATGGCGAGTCGCAGACACGCCTGGGCCCGGATCTCCGGTCGACTGCCGGCCGACGCGGTCGAGCAGCTGTGTCTGACCAATGTGGTCCAGCAGTTGGAGCATCTGCGGGCGTACGACGCGGTCGCGCGACGGCTCGCCGACGGGACGCTCACCCTGCACGGGATGTACTTCCATGTGGGCGAGGCCCAGGCGTATCTGCTGGCCGGGCCGGACGAGCAGCACCGCTACGACGATGTCTTCGACCGGGTCCCCCCGACCATGATCGTGGGGCGGGCGGAAGCCCGCGCGTCCTGAACCTTCCCGTTCGAGCGTCCGTGAGACTGTGTGGCCCCTTCTTCCCACCGCTCGGGAGGGAGGGGCCACCGCACGCCCGCCACCTCACAGGTCTAAACCAATTCCCTGGAGACTCTTGTCACCCGGGCATCTGACTGATGAGCTATGACGCGGGACACATAGGCACATAGGACGCCCTGGGAAAGGGAGATGTCGTGAGCAACGAAAGCCTGGCCAACCTCTTGAAGGAAGAGCGGCGGTTCGCGCCGCCGGCCGAGCTGGCCGCGCACGCCAACGTGACGGCGGAGGCGTACGAGCAGGCCGCGGCGGACAGGCTTGGCTTCTGGGCCGAGCAGGCGAAGCGGCTCACCTGGGCCACCGAGCCGACCGAGACCCTCGACTGGTCGAACCCGCCGTTCGCCAAGTGGTTCGCCGACGGCAGGCTCAACGTGGCGTACAACTGCGTCGACCGGCACGTCGAGGCCGGGAACGGCGACCGAGTCGCCATCCACTTCGAGGGGGAGCCGGGCGACGGCCGGGCCATCACCTACGCCGAGCTCAAGGACGAGGTCTCCCGGGCCGCCAACGCCCTGACCGAGCTGGGCGTCACCAAGGGCGACCGGGTGGCCATCTACCTCCCGATGATCCCCGAGGCCGTCGTCTCGATGCTGGCCTGCGCCCGTATCGGCGCCGCGCACTCCGTGGTCTTCGGCGGCTTCTCCGCCGACGCCATCGCCACCCGCATCGAGGACGCCGACGCCAAACTGGTGATCACCGCCGACGGCGGCTACCGCCGCGGCAAGCCGAGCGCCCTCAAGCCCGCCGTCGACGAGGCCCTCGCCCGCGTGGACCGCGTGAGCAACGTCCTCGTCGTACGCCGCACGGGCCAGGACGTGGCGTGGACCGAGGGTCGGGACGTGTGGTGGGACGACATCGTCGCCCGCCAGTCCGCCGAGCACACCCCCGAGGCGTTCGAGGCCGAGCACCCGCTCTTCATCCTGTACACCTCCGGTACGACGGGTAAGCCCAAGGGCATCCTGCACACCTCCGGCGGCTATCTCACCCAGGCCGCGTACACCCACCAGGCCGTCTTCGACCTCAAGCCGGAGACCGACGTCTACTGGTGCACCGCCGACATCGGCTGGGTGACCGGACACTCGTACATCACCTACGGACCGCTGGCCAACGGCGCGACGCAGGTCATGTACGAGGGCACCCCGGACACCCCGCACCAGGGCCGCTTCTGGGAGATCATCCAGAAGTACGGCGTCACGATCCTCTACACGGCGCCGACCGCGATCCGCACGTTCATGAAGTGGGGCGACGACATCCCCGCGAAGTTCGACCTGTCGTCGCTGCGCGTCCTCGGCTCGGTCGGCGAGCCGATCAACCCCGAGGCGTGGATCTGGTACCGCGAGCACATCGGCGCCGGCACCACCCCGATCGTGGACACCTGGTGGCAGACCGAGACCGGCGCGATGATGATCTCGCCGCTGCCGGGCGTCACCGAGACGAAGCCGGGTTCGGCCCAGCGCCCGCTTCCCGGCATCTCCGCCACCGTCGTCGACGACGACGCGAACGAGGTGCCGAACGGCGGCGGCGGCTACCTGGTCCTCACCGAGCCGTGGCCGTCGATGCTGCGCACCATCTGGGGCGACGACCAGCGCTTCCTCGACACGTACTGGTCGCGCTTCGAGGGCAAGTACTTCGCAGGCGACGGCGCGAAGAAGGACGAGGACGGCGACATCTGGCTGCTCGGCCGGGTCGACGACGTCATGCTCGTCTCCGGGCACAACATCTCCACCACCGAGGTCGAGTCCGCGCTCGTCTCGCACCCGGCCGTCGCCGAGGCGGCGGTGGTCGGCGCGGCGGACGAGACGACCGGCCAGGCGATCGTCGCCTTCGTGATCCTGCGGGGTACGGCCAGCGAGGACGAGGGGCTCGTCGCGGAGCTGCGCAACCACGTCGGCACGACGCTCGGCCCGATCGCGAAGCCGAAGCGTGTGCTGCCGGTGGCGGAGCTGCCGAAGACGCGGTCCGGGAAGATCATGCGGCGGCTGCTGCGGGACGTGGCGGAGAACCGGGAGCTGGGAGACGTCACCACGCTGACGGACTCGTCCGTCATGGACCTCATCCAGACGAAGCTGCCGGCGGCCTCCAGCGAGGACTGACGGCTCACGGCTCGTTCGGGCGCCCACTCCGGGTCATCTGGGGTGGGCGCCTTCGTGCATATCCACCTAAAGTGACGATCACCGGACACAGTCCCAGCTTGTTAGGTAAAGTAAAGATCGCGTCAGAGACGCGACAGAAATACCTAGGTGCGCCGGGAAGTCTGGTCGGCATGTGCTTCGCCCTGCCCAAACCGACCGGAGGTCGCCCACCGTGCCCGCGCCCGCCCCCACCCGCCGGACCTTCCTCGGACGCCTGTCCCTGCCCGAGCGGCAGTACGTCGCCGACGCCCTGCGCGCCGAGACCGTCGGTGGCGTGCTCCTGCTGGTGGCCGCCGTCGTCGCACTCGTCTGGGCGAACACCCCCCTCGGTGACAGCTACGCGACCGTACGGGACTTCCACATAGGTCCCGCCGCCCTCGGGCTCGACCTCTCCATCCAGCACTGGGCGGCCGACGGCCTCCTCGCGATCTTCTTCTTCGTCGCCGGCATCGAGCTCAAGCGCGAGCTCGTCGCCGGCGAGCTGCGCGACCCCAAGGCCGCCGCGCTCCCCGTGATCGCCGCCATCTGCGGCATGGCCGTGCCCGCGCTCGTCTACGCCCTGACCAATGTCATCGGCGGCGGCTCGATGGACGGCTGGGCCGTGCCGACCGCGACGGACATCGCCTTCGCGCTCGCGGTCCTCGCCGTCATCGGCACCTCGCTGCCCTCCGCGCTCCGGGCGTTCCTGCTCACACTGGCCGTCGTCGACGACCTCTTCGCGATCCTGATCATCGCGGTCTTCTTCACCAGCGACATGAACTTCGCCGCGCTCGGCGGCTCCTTCGTCGGCCTCGCCGTCTTCTGGCTGCTCCTGCGCAAGGGCGTCCGCGGCTGGTACGTCTACGTCCCGCTCGCCCTGGTGATCTGGGGCCTGATGTACAACAGCGGCGTCCACGCCACCATCGCGGGCGTCGCGATGGGCCTGATGCTGCGCTGCACCCGGCGTGAGGGCGAGGAGCAGTCCCCCGGCGAGCACATCGAGCACCTGGTCCGGCCGTTCTCCGCCGGGATCGCCGTCCCCCTCTTCGCCCTGTTCTCGGCCGGCGTCACCGTCACCGGGGGGTCGATCGGCGCGGTCTTCACCCAGCCGGTCACCCTCGGTGTCGTGCTCGGTCTGGTCGTCGGCAAGGCGCTCGGCATCTTCGGCGGCACCTGGCTGGCCGCCCGCTTCACCAAGGCGGAGCTCAACAAGGACCTGGCCTGGGGCGATGTCTTCGCCGTCGCCTCGCTGGCCGGCATCGGCTTCACCGTCTCGCTGCTCATCGCCGAGCTGGCCTTCGAGGGCGACGCGGCCCTGACCGACGAGGTCAAGACGGCCGTCCTGATCGGCTCGGGGATCGCGGCCGTGCTCGCGACCGTTCTGCTCAAGCTGCGAGTGCGGAAGTACCAGGCCCTGCTGGCGGACGAGGAGCGCGACGAGGACGAGGACGGCATCCCCGACATCTACGAACAGGACAATCCGGAATACCACCTCCGGATGGCCGAGATCTACGAGAAGAAGGCAGCGGAGCATCGCGAGCGCGCCCAACTGGCGGGGGCATCGCGCGACGGCGGCGACAGTCCGGCATGATCTGAGGTCGGACCGTAGAAGAGAAGAGGGAGCAGCGATGAGCGACCCGGTCAACGGAACCGAGCGCAGCCTCGGTCAGCTGGTCGCCTCGGCGACAGCCGAGATGTCCGCGCTGGTGCACGACGAGATCGCCCTGGCCAAGGCGGAGATCCGGCAGGACGTCAAGCGCGGCGCCATCGGTAGCGCGGCGGGCGTGGCGGCGGCGACGGTGCTCCTGTTCTCGCTGCCGATGCTGAGCTTCGCGCTCGCCTACGCCATCAACACCTGGACCGGCGGCCACAACGGCGAGGGCGGCTGGAACCTCGTGTGGTGCTTCCTGCTCTCCTTCGCGGCGAACGTGCTGCTGGCGGGGCTGCTCGGGCTGCTCGCCTACGCCAAGTTCAAGAAGGTCAAGCCGCCGGAGAAGTCCATCAACTCGGCCAAGCAGACGGCCGCGATCCTGCAGAACGCCAAGCCGCACCCCCGCCCCGTTCGGGCGGAGCTGCCGGCCGCGGTCCAGGAGAAGGCCGCCGCTGTGGGACGCTCGTCTGCATGACCGTCCCTGAGAGCAGCAACGGCAGCGGCAACGGCAGTCCCGTACGGATCGACGGCCCCTGGACCCATCGCGACGTGGCCGCCAATGGCGCGCGCTTCCACATCGCGGAGATGGGCGACGGCCCGCTCGTGCTGCTGCTGCACGGCTTCCCGCAGTTCTGGTGGACCTGGCGCCATCAGCTGCCTGCTCTCGCCGAGGCGGGCTTCCGGGCCGTGGCGATGGACCTGCGGGGCGTGGGCGGCAGCGACCGTACGCCCCGGGGTTACGACCCCGCCAACCTGGCGCTCGACATCACCGGCGTCGTCCGCTCCCTCGGCGAGCCGGACGCGGCGCTGGTCGGCCACGACCTGGGCGGCTATCTCGCCTGGACCGCGGCCGTGATGCGGCCGAAGCTGGTCCGCCGGCTCGCGGTCTCCTCGATGCCGCACCCGCGCCGCTGGCGCTCGGCGATGCTCTCCGACTTCTCGCAGTCGCGGGCCGGTTCGTACGTATGGGGCTTCCAGCGCCCGTGGCTGCCGGAGCGTCAGCTCGTCGCGGACGAGGGGGCGCTGGTGGGGAAGCTGATCGAGGACTGGTCGGGCCCCGGGCTGCCGGACGAGGAGGCGATCGCGGTGTACCGGCGGGCGATGTGCATCCCGTCGACGGCGCACTGCTCGATCGAGCCGTACCGGTGGATGGTGCGGTCCCTGGCGCGGCCGGACGGAATCCAGTTCAACCGGCGTATGAAGCGCCCGGTGCGGGTACCCACCCTGCACCTTCACGGCTCGATGGACCCGGCGATGCGCACGCGCAGTGCGGCGGGCTCCGGGGAGTACGTGGAGGCGCCGTACCGCTGGCGACTCTTCGACGGCCTGGGGCACTTCCCGCACGAGGAGGACCCGGTGGCGTTCTCCACGGAGCTCATCAACTGGCTCAAGGACCCCGAGCCCGACCGCTGACCGGACTCCCGTTCCACGAACGGCCATGTGCCCCAGACATACTCCAATTGGCGGGCCCCTGGGCGGTTACCGACCTTGGGCCACGGGCAGACGTCGGGGTATGGGCTGGACGCACGACTACGGTGACACAGCACGCAACCGCCGCTCGACCGCTGGGTCGAGCTCCCGCGAAAGGGGTGGCCCGCAGGAGCAGGGACGCTCGCATCCCGTGCAGGGGATGGGGATCCCGCGCATCCTGCGCCGCCGGGCCCGCTGGGTCTCGGCAAGGCTCAGGCACACCCGGGACTGACCGCGATCGCCCGTTCGGCTACAGAGCGCACCCCTGGCTGTCCACCTGCTGGTTGGCCGCGCGGCCCTGGATGATGTCGTCCCGGATCTCGTCGGCCGTCAGCGCGTAGCCGGTGTTCGCGTCATCGAGCGAACGGGCGAAGATCACGCCGTACACCTTGCCGTCGGCGGTGAGGAGCGGGCCTCCGGAGTTGCCCTGACGGACCGTCGCGTACAGGGAGTAGACATCCCTGCGGACCTCGCCGCGGTGGTAGATGTCCGGGCCCTTGGCGTTGATACGGCCCCGGACGCGCGCCGAGCGGACGTCGTACGAGCCGTTCTCGGGGAAGCCCGCGACGATGGCGTTGTCGCTGCTGCGGGCGTCCGCGTCGGTGAACTGCAGGGGCTCGGCGTCGAGATCCGGCACGTCCAGGACGGCGATGTCGCGCGCCCAGTCGTAGAGGACGACCTTCGCGTCGTACAGCTTGCCCTCGCCGCCGATCTGGACGGTGGGCTCGTCCACGCCTCCGACGACATGGGCGTTGGTCATCACACGGCGGTCGGAGAAGACGAAGCCGGTGCCTTCGAGGACCTTGCCGCAGCTCGGCGCCGTACCGACGACCTTGACGATGGAGCGCTGGGCGCGGGCGGCGACCGGGCTGCCGGCGAGCGCCGGGTCCGGGGGCCGGACCTCCGTGATGGTCTCGTTGGCGAACGGGCTGAAGACCTGCGGGAAGCCGTTCTGGGCGAGGGTGGAGGTGAAGTTCGTGAACCAGGTGGAGACCTGATGGGGCATCACCCGTTCGACTCCGAGGAGCACCTTGGAGTCGCGCACCTCCTTGCTCACCGTGGGCATCGAGGTCTGGGCGATGATGGAGCCGAGCAGCCAGGCGACCAGCAGCATCGCGACGACGTTGACCAGCGCGCCGCCGGTGGCGTCCAGGGCGCGCGCCGGTGACCAGGTGATGTGCCGGCGCAGCTTGTTGCCGAGGTGGGTGGTGAAGGCCTGACCGACCGAGGCGCAGACGATCACCACGATCACGAAGACGACCGTCGCCGTGGTGGAGACCTCGGACTTGTTCGTCAGCCAGTCCCAGACGACCGGGAGCAGCAGGACGGCGACGAGACCGCCGCCGAGGAAGCCGATGACCGACAGGATGCCGACCACGAAGCCCTGGCGGTAACCGATGATCGCGAACCACACGGCGGCGAGCAGCAACAGGATGTCCAGCACGTTCACCGTCAATAGCCTCGCAGATTCGTCTTCGGTCGCCCCGGCCCGGAGGTCAGCCTGTCATGAGCGCCAGTCGAGCGGGACCTTCTTGGACCGGTCCCACGGTCTCTCCCAGCCTGCGTAGTGAAGCAGCCGGTCGATCACTCCGGCGGTAAAACCCCAGACCAGAGCGGATGCGACCAGGAACCCGGGGCCCTCGTGGCCGCTGGGGTGGACGGTCGTCGCGCGGTTCGCGGGGTCCGTGAGATCCGCCACGGGGACGGTGAAGACCCGGGCGGTCTCGGCGGGGTCGACCACGCCGACGGGGGTGGGAGTGCGCCACCAGCCGAGCACGGGGGTGACGACGAAGCCGCTGACCGGGATGTAGAGCTGGGGCAGCACGCCGAAGAGCTGGACGCCGGAGGGGTCGAGGCCGGTCTCCTCCTCGGCTTCGCGCAGCGCGGCGCGCAGCAGGCCGCCGTCGGCCGGGGCGCCGTCCTCGGGGTCGAGGGCGCCGCCGGGGAAGGAGGGCTGGCCAGCGTGCGAGCGGAGGGAGCCGGAGCGCTCCATGAGCAGCAGCTCCGGGCCACGCTCGCCCTCGCCGAAGAGGATCAGGACCGCGGACTGGCGGCCGGCGCCGCTGGCGGGCGGCAGGAAGCGGCTGAGCTGCTCGGGCGCGACGGCGCGCGCGGCCCGGTCGACGGGGGCGATCCAGTCCGGCAGGCCGTCCCGGCTGAGCAGGCCGCCGGTCCCGACGCCATGGGTCGTCTCCCCGGTGTGTGTTTCGGTCTCTTCAGTGCGCGTCATAGGCACCCCCGTGGTTCACAACGCGATCGGTGTGTGGGTTCGTTCCCTCATGGATCGGATCCTTCGGCGCCCTCGGCCCCGCCGGGATCCCTCCGCCGGCTGGGCTCACTCGGCTCCCGGGGCGACGCCGGGGGCGGGTGCGGCCGGGCGGCCCGGATAGTCCGGGGGCGGGTTGAGGCGCTGGCCGGGGAAGCCGCCCTTCTCGTACTTCAGGAGCTTCCGCGCCTTCTCCGGGTCTGTCTCGCCCTCTCCGTACGCCGGGCAGAGCGGGGCGATCGGGCAGGCGCCGCAGGCGGGCTTGCGGGCATGGCAGATCCGGCGGCCGTGGAAGATCACCCGGTGGGACAGCATCGTCCAGTCGCTCTTCGGGAAGATCTCGGCGATCTCCGCCTCGATCTTGACCGGGTCGTCGCTCTCGGTCCACTTCCAGCGGCGGGCGAGGCGCATGAAGTGGGTGTCGACGGTGATGCCAGGCACGCCGAAGGCGTTGCCGAGGACGACGAAAGCGGTCTTACGGCCCACTCCGGGCAGTTTCACCAGGTCGTCCAGGCGGCCGGGGACCTCGCCCCCGAAATCGTCCCGGAGGGCCGTGGCGAGGCCCATGATCGACTTGGTCTTGGCGCGGAAGAAGCCGGTGGGCCGGATCAGCTCCTCGACCTCCTCGGGGACGGCGGCGGCCAGGTCCTCGGGGGTCGGGTACGCCGCGAAGAGCGCGGGGGTGGTCTGGTTGACCCGCAGGTCGGTGGTCTGGGCGGAGAGGACCGTGGCGACGAGCAGCTCGAAGGGATTCCGGAAGTCCAGCTCGGGGTGGGCGTACGGGAAGACCTCGGCCAGCTCACGGTTGATCTTCCGGGCCCGGCGGACCATCGCGAGCCGGGATTCCGCTTTCGCGGCTTTCGGTACGGGCTTCACTGTCTTCGCGGCGGCTTTCGACGTCTTCGCGGCGGCCTTCTCCGCGGGCTTCGCCGTCTTCGAAGCGGCCTTGGGGGCCGCCTTCGCCGGGCGTTTTGCCGCATTCGCCCGTTTCGGCGCACCCTGTTCGCCCACAGCGGAATTACCCTTGGCTGACACTCTTCCAGCCCCCTTGGCCTGCGCTCTCACCGGCGAGTTGGACACTCGGCCAGCCTAAGGGCCACCACCGACATCCGCCCTGGGCACGACCGATCACGACCCAATCGGGGCCCTGACGTACGGACGGGCGGTTCGGTACGTCAAACTTGTTGTGACTGATCGCACTGTTTTGTGCGTCCGGCATCATGGGATCAAGGTCCCTGAGCAGGTCGACATGTAGGAGAGAACTCGTGGACGACGTTCTGCGGCGCGCCCCGCTCTTCGCGGCGCTCGATGACGAGCAGGCCGCGGAGCTGCGCGCCTCGATGAGTGAAGCGACGCTCGCCCGTGGCGACGCGCTCTTCCACGAGGGCGACCCCGGTGACCGCCTGTACGTGGTGACCGAGGGCAAGGTGAAGCTCCACCGCACCTCACCCGACGGCCGGGAGAACATGCTGGCGGTCCTCGGCCCCGGCGAGCTCATCGGCGAGCTGTCCCTCTTCGACCCGGGCCCGCGCACCGCCACGGCGACCGCGCTGACCGAGGTCAAGCTGCTGGGCCTGGGCCACGGTGACCTCCAGCCCTGGCTGAACGCCCGCCCCGAGGTGGCCACCGCCCTGCTGCGTGCGGTCGCCCGCCGACTGCGCAAGACCAACGACCAGATGTCCGACCTGGTCTTCTCCGACGTTCCGGGCCGTGTCGCCCGCGCGCTCCTCGACCTGTCGCGCCGCTTCGGCGTGCAGTCCGAGGAGGGCATCCACGTCGTCCACGACCTGACCCAGGAGGAGCTCGCCCAGCTGGTCGGCGCCTCCCGCGAGACGGTCAACAAGGCCCTGGCGGACTTCGCGCAGCGCGGCTGGCTGCGCCTGGAGGCCCGCGCCGTGATCCTGCTGGACGTGGAGCGCCTCGCGAAGCGCTCGCGGTAAGCACCCCCGTACGAAGGAAGGCCGCCCGGTCGTGGAC